>CACWIN010000008.1 GCA_902760965.1 uncultured Bacteroidales bacterium
TATGTTCATTTATGGATATATGGCTTCTACCTCACGATTTTATGTATCCTGAGTTCTGCCACCACCAAAATGAAACGTTCATTGTCATTATTATGCGTTTTTGCTTGATTTGTGCTGCAAAGTTATGTAAAAGGAAAATACAAAATGCAGGTTTTTACTACTTTTTTTTGTCGGGTTGCAACGCCTTTTGCAAAATTCCTGACAATCGGTCAGCGGTGCCAGGATATACTATCCCACTCATTCCCAAACTGATAGCTGCATCCACGTTATCCTTGCGGTCATCAATAAATATGCACTCACAAGCATTAAGATTATACTTGGAAAGCAGCAGTTGATAGATGGCCGGTTCGGGTTTGGCCAGGTGGACGGAGCTGGAGACTACGTAGTTGTCAATGCTGCCGATGGTCTTAAAACGGCGGCGGGCCTCGGTGAATGTGGCGGCTGGCCAGTTGGTAAGGCCGAATACTCCGTAGCCTTTCTGTTTTAGGTCCTGGATTATCTCCAGCATGCCGGGGATATCGCCGTGACACATATCGAACCAGCGGTCGCGGAACAGCGCTATGGCATCGGCATATTCCGGGTGCAGGGCCTGGAGCTCGGCTACACATACATCCATGCTCTCACCTCGGTCCATGCGGGTGAACCATTCACGGTTGCAGATGTGGTCGGTAAAGAACCGGCACTTTTCCTCATCACCGTTAAAAACAGGAAGGAACAGGTAGGCCGGATTCCAGTCAACCAGCACGTTGCCGTAGTCAAATATTACGTTTTTAATCATTTGATTGCAAGTTTGTTATGGTATCTGATGCAATGGAATTTATCTGTACGCTGTCAGGAACTGCAAGCCCCACTTTCCTCATGTATCCGCTTATGGAGTTTATGTACTGCGGCATATCGGCAGGGGCGATTGGGTCAACGGCCGGCAGGTCCATACGCAGAGGGTCTATGGCGGTGCCGTTCTTGAATACACGGTAATCAAGGTGCGGACCTGTAGCAGTACCGGTCATGCCTACATATCCTATCAGCTGGCCCTGTGAAACATGAGTACCTACGCTGATGCCGCTGGCAAAACCCTTAAGGTGCATATACTCAGTGGTATAGGTGGAGTTGTGCTTGATCTTTATGTAGTTGCCTCCGCCTTTGCTGTCCCAGGCGCGGGCCGTTACCACACCGTCGCCCACAGAATAGACCGGCGTACCCGAAGGTGCCGCATAATCCACTCCGTGATGTGCACGTACTATCTTCTTGATGGGATGCAGACGTGCCTCAGAGAATCTGGAGCTGATACGGGAATAGCTGAGCGGCGCCTTGAGGAATGCGCGCCTCAGGCTGGTGCCCTGCTCGTCAAAATACTCGCCGCGCTCATTATGATATGCATATCGGAAAGCATAATGGTTGTGGTCACCCGTAATGAAATTGGCGGCCAGGATATCACCTGTGGCTACTCTCGCGGAATCAACATGATACTCCTGATAATAGACCGCAAAGGAGTCATTCTTCTGGATGCCGAAGAAATCTATCGTCCATGAATATACATCGGCCAGCATTCCGGCTAGATCGGGAGAAGCCCCCTGCTCTATCATGGAATTCCAGAGTGATGTCTGTATGCTTCCGCTTATATAGTTCTCCACCGTATCAACGGGTAAGGAGCCACGATAGCTGTAAATGCTGTCAGTAAGCGAATAGACGACATAATCGGTATTGTTTATGTCATAGACAAAGTAGCGTGCTGTAGCCAATGAATCACGGTCACGGATTATATGATACGGCTTGCCTGACTGAATCTTGCGGACACTCCACGTACTGTCAGACGAACGGTCCAGATAGTGAATTACCTGAGCCGATACTCCATTGTTGTACAGGATGCTTGAGAGCAACTCATTGCGACCTATAATGCCGTCCACAATATCCAGGCTGTCAACGTTTACGCCCCAACGGTAAACCGGCTGCGGAAGGACCTCAACAGGCTCATCGGCAACCTGCTCAACGGGTTGGCTGTTTTGCTTGCAGGATATTATAAGTCCGGCTGTCAGGATTGCGTATTTAAGGAATCTGCTCATTCCTTGAAAGCTGCATATCCTTGTACAATCTCCTTATTCAGAGCATCACTGACCGGTACCATGGGCAAGCGAAGCACATTTTCAAGTTTGCCCTGGTTTGCCATAAGGGCCTTTACTCCGCTCGGGTTACCCTCTTTGAAGAGCAGGCTATATACGGGTTCAAACTCCTTATGAATAGCAGCGGCCTCATCCAGTTTTCCCTCAATGGTAAGATGAATCATCTTGCCGAATGTCTTGGGCAGCGCATTGCCTACAACCGATATCACGCCAACAGCACCGTTGTTGATGGATTCCATGGCTAAACTGTCATCGCCTGATATTACCTTGAAATGCTCGGGAGCACCCTTGATGATTTCGTTTATCTGATCCATCTTGCCCGATGCCTCCTTAACGCCTATCACGTTCTTGAACTCACGTGCTATGCGCAGTGTTGTATCGGCTGTCATGTTGATGCCTGTGCGTCCGGGAACGTTATACAGTATAATGGGCTTGGCCGATGCCTTGGCAATCTCAGCGAAATGGCGATATACGCCCTCCTGTGAAGGTTTGTTGTAGAAAGGAACGGCGCTCAGTATACCGTCTATTCCATCAAACTGATACTGCTTGACCTGCTCAACAGCTGTTGCCGTGCAGTTACTGCTGCAACCTACCATAATGGGGATGCGCCCGTTTACCAGCTTAATTACGTATTTAATAACCTGAAGACGTTCATCAGATGTAAGTGTGGGAGTCTCGGCCGTTGTTCCTAATACGCACAGGAAATCAACCTTATTGACAATAAGGCTTTCCACAATATCGGCCAGTCTGTCAAAATCAATCTGACCGTCATTTCTGAACGGTGTGACAAGGGCAATACCTAGTCCCTTAAAAGGGTAAGAGTAGTTCATTGGTTACTATTGAAGGTTTTTCATTAATCATTTCCAAAAATTCAGTCTCACTGACCAGCCTTACGCCAAGCTCCTGGGCTTTTTCACGTTTGGCGGGTCCCATATTGTCACCGGCCAGCACAAACGATGTCTTGGCCGATATGCTTCCGGAGTTCTTACCCCCGTGACGCTCAATGAGCGCCTTGTATTCGTCACGCGAGTGATAATTGAACACACCGCTAATAACTATTGTCTTGTCTTTCAACAAATCAGTTCCTCCCTGCTGTTCCTCCTGAGCCAGTTCCATCTGCAGTCCATACTCCTTAAGACGGTTAACCAGCTCGCGACTGCGCTCATCGTTAAAGAAACTCACAATGCTCTGCGCAATCTTTGTTCCTATCTCGTTCACGGCTGTAAGCTGCTCAATGGTTGCGTTCTCAAGCGCCTCCATGGATTTGAACGCACGTGCTAGAATCTTGGCCACGGTCTCACCTACAAAACGTATTCCTATGGCAAATAGCACACGCTCAAACGGAACCTTCTTGGAGTCCTCAATGCCGTGCACAATGCTTACGGCCGATTTCTCGCCAAGTCCCTCCAAACGGCAGATATCCATTGCCTTAAGAGTGTATAGGTCAGCGATATCCTTTATCAGGCCTGCCTGGTAAAACAGGTCTATGGTCTCGGTGCCCAAGCCGTCAATATTCATGGCCTTGCGGCTCACAAAGTGCTCAATACGGCCCTTAATCTGTGGCGGGCAGCTTATGGCATTTGGACAATAGTATGCGGCCTCACCCTCGTATCGTATCAGTTTTGTGCCGCACTCAGGGCATACATCGGCAAACTTTACCGGATCACCCATCAGCAGTGAGCGGGAATCCAGGTCAACAGCTGTAATCTTTGGAATAATTTCACCGCCCTTCTCAACATAGACCATATCGCCAATGTGAAGGTCCAAGCCCTTGATTATGTCTGCATTATGAAGTGTAGCACGCTTAACAACAGTACCCGACAACTGCACAGGATCAAGATTGGCAACCGGAGTAACGGCACCTGTACGACCCACCTGATATGATACGCTGTTCAGTCTGGTAAGCTGACGCTCAGCCTGGAACTTGTATGCTATTGCCCATCGCGGTGACTTGGCCTTGAATCCAAGGTTGCGTTGCTGACGCAAAGAGTTCACCTTAAGTACAATGCCATCGGTTGCAACGGGAAGGTTCTTACGCTCTGTGTCCCAATAATTTATATAGTCAAGCACCTCCTGGATGGTGGTGCATTTTTTCATGTGGTCAGATACCTTGAAGCCCCATTTCTGTGCTTCCATCATATTCTCATAATGGCCGTCACAGGGTAGCTTCTCGCCAAGCAGATAATATAGATATGAGTCCAACTGGCGGCGTGACACCTCCTGTGGATTCTGCAGTTTGAGTGTGCCCGATGCTGCATTTCGGGGATTTGCAAATAGAGGCTCTTCCTGACGCTCACGCTCCGCATTCAGCTTTTCAAACGATGTCCATGGCATAAGCACCTCACCGCGAATCTCAAAGTTCTTTGGCCAGTCACCTTTTTGCAGAACCAGAGGTACTGATTTGATTGTGCGTACGTTATCGGTCACAATGTCACCCTTAACGCCATCTCCGCGCGTTACGGCCTGCACCAGCTTGCCGTCCTCATAAATAAGCGAAATGGAAAGGCCGTCGTACTTAAGCTCACAGCAAATCTCAAACGGTTCGTTAAGCAGTCCACTCACGCGCTGAAAAAAGTCACGCACCTCCTGCTCGCTGTAAGTGTTGTCTAGAGAGAGCATGGGATAACGGTGTTCAGCCTGCTCAAAACCCTTGCTCAGGTCGCTGCCTACACGTTGTGTAGGTGAATTGGAATCAAACAGTTCGGGATGTTTGCCTTCCAGGTCAATGAGTTCGTGCATCAGATGGTCAAACTCAATATCGGATATGACGGGAGCATTTTGCACGTAGTACAGATTATTGTACTTGTGCAGCAATTCACGCAGTTCAACAATGCGTTCTTTCTCGTTCATATACGGATAAGGCTGAAAGACTCTTTTTCAAACCGCGAATTTACTCATATTTTTGTAATTTTGCGGTCGCTAAAGCCACATTATTATGCGCATAGACATATTGACTGTATTTCCCGAAATGCTTGAAAGTTTTTTCAACTGCTCAATGATGGCACGTGCCCAGAAAGCCGGCCTGGCAGAGATATGTCTGCACGATATCCGTGACTACACTACCGATAAGCACCACAAGACCGATGACTATCCTTTTGGTGGCTGTGCCGGCCTTGTTATGAAGATTGAACCCATTGACCGCCTCATAACCGACCTCAAGTCACAGCGCAATTACGACGAGGTAATATACACTTCGCCCGATGGTGAAACATTCAACCAGAAGATTGCCAACAGTCTGTCGCTGCTGGGTAACGTGATAATCCTGTGCGGTCACTACAAAGGAATTGACTACCGCATCCGCGAGCACCTTATAACCCGCGAGATAAGCATAGGCGATTACGTCCTTACCGGAGGCGAACTTGCAGCCGCCGTAATGACCGACAGCATTGTGCGCCTCATTCCCGGCGTCCTGTCCGATGAGCAGTCCGCCCTATCCGACTGCTTCCAGGACAACCTCCTTGCCCCACCTGTCTACACCCGTCCCGCCGAATACAAAGGCTGGAAAGTCCCCGATGTATTATTATCGGGAAATCAAGCTTTGATTGATGATTGGGAATTCCAGCAATCCCTAGAAAGAACAAAAAGATTGCGCCCCGACCTCCTAAAATAATTGAGAATTGAGAATTGAGAATTTATAATTTGGTATCATGAAAAATAATGTTCTGCAAATAAAGAGTAGGAATTTTGCTATACGCATCATCAAATGTTATAAGTATTTGTGTGAAGAAATGCATGAATTCATTATGTCAAAACAATTGTTACGATGTGGTACTAGCATTGGAGCAAATTCAATAGAAAGCAGAAATGCTCAGAGCCGTTCAGACTTTCTGAGCAAATTAAGCATAGCACTAAAGGAAGCAGATGAAACAAGGTATTGGTTGGATCTTCTTCATGCTACCTATTATTTGGATGACGACAGTTTCAAATCTATTGATAGTGATTGTAACGAAATAATATGTATTCTGACCTCAATAATTAAGAGGTTAAAACAACATAATAAATCAATAGCGTAGGTTTAATTCTCAATTCTCAATTCTCAATTCTCAATTCACATCTAAGGCTCCGATTATGTCTTGAACGGAAGCAAAGCCGTGACGTTCAAGATACTCTTGAATCCCGTCAACAACTTTCTCTGATACGGATGGATCAATAAAGTTTGCCGTACCAATCTGAATGGCGGAAGCTCCCGCAAGAAGGAATTCGATTGCATCGGTTGCGGAACATATGCCACCCAGGCCTATTACAGGAATCTTAACGGCCTTAGCAGTCTGCCAAACCATACGCAGAGCCACAGGCTTAACAGCCGGACCACTCATACCGCCAGTGATAGTAGAAAGTATTGGCTTGCGCTTCTCAGCATCGATAGCCATACCAAGCATGGTATTTATGAGCGATACGCTATCGGCACCGGCACCCTCAACTGCACGTGCAATCTCGGTAATATCGGTAACATTAGGTGAAAGCTTGACTATAAGAGTCTTATCGTATGCCTTGCGAACAGCACTTACCACCTGAGCGGCGCTCTCAGGCTTTACACCGAACGCCATACCACCCTGCTTTACATTAGGGCAGGAAATATTGAGCTCTATGGCCGGTATGTCATCCAGAGTGTTTATTATGCTGGCGCACTGGACATAATCCTCTATGCATGAGCCCGATACGTTAACAATCACGTTAGTCTGGAACTTGCGAACCTCAGGATAAATATGGTCCACAAAGTAATCCACACCCTTGTTCTGCAAACCTACGGCATTGAGCATCCCTGATGGGGTCTCGGCCATACGCGGATAAGGATTGCCCTGACGCGGATTAAGCGTAGTACCTTTTACTATAATGGCGCCCAGGCGGTTGATATCCATAAAATCGGCATACTCTGTACCATAACCAAAAGTGCCCGATGCAGTCATGACCGGGTTCTTAAGCTCCAGCGAGCCTATTTTTGTATTCAGTTGAACCATTTGAGCTTATCTATAGTAAATACGGGACCTTCTTTACATACACACACATTGCCCTGATCGGCCGTATCTTCAACACAGCACAGGCAAGCACCTATTCCGCATGCCATACGGTGTTCAAGTGACACCTCGCAGGCTATCTCATGCTCCTTTGCCCATAATGCCACAGCTTTGAGCATAGGCGTAGGGCCGCATGCATAAATACGGTCAAATGACTCGCTGTCCATAAGCAGGCTGTGATTGGTCACAAAACCTTTCTCGCCGGCCGATCCGTCCTCGGTGGTCATGAACAAGTCACCGTATTTTACAAATTCGTCTTTACGTAAGATAAGGGCCTCTGTGCGGCCGCCAAACAGGAATGAAGGACGTATTCCATGCTCTGCAAATTCTTGACCCAGAAACAGCAGAGGAGCAACTCCTACACCACCGCCAACAAGCAGCGGACGTGCCACATGTGTAGTGCGATAACCAAAACCGTTGCCAAGCGGAAGCATTACATTAACCTTGTTACCTTGTTTTAGACTGGCCAGCGACTGAGTGCCTTGGCCTACAATCTGAATCAGGAACTCAACAAGATTTTTTTCACGGTCTATTGCGTGAATGGAAATAGGCCTGCGCAGTAAAACTTTGGCACTTGGAGCCTGCAATTCTGCAAATTGGCCAGCTATCATATCAGGCAAATCTCCGGGATATTGCAATGTCAACAGTGTGGCACAAGGACCTACCAAACGGTTATCGGCCACAAACAAATCGGTTTGGAACTTTTTCATACATTGTTTAATGTGGATGCGAAGGTAGGAAATAATTGAGAATTGAGAATTGAGAATTGAGAATTAATACTCATGTACCTGCGCAAAAAAAGAATTGCCACGCACCGCATGGCAATTCTCAATTTTCAATTCTCAATTCTCAATTGATCAATATTCCTGAACGTTCTTAAAGTCACGCCACTCCAGACGACGCTTGTAGTTGAACATCTGGCCTCTGGGAACATACAGCTTTGCGTTCTCCTTGGTGGCATCGTCAAATACTGTGGGGCTGTTGTGAGCGGGCCAATTGCCGTGAGCGTTTACAAGTGTCAGTTTGGGGCAGTTCTTGAAAGCATCAACACCCAGAATTCTAACATTACTGCCAAGCTCAACCTCCTCAAGAGCAGTGCAGTTCTTGAAAGCAAAGTCACTTACTGCAGTAACAAAGTTTCCAATAGTGATTTTTTTAAGGAATGAGTTGTCCATAAAGGCACCTGTGCAAATAAGAGCAACATCCTCCGAAATCACATACTCATTCTTCTCTTTCTTGGCAGGATACTTGATAAGCATCCTTGAGTCCTTGCTGAACAGAATACCGTCAACATCCTTGTATGACTGGTTATTCTCATTAACGGTGAACTTTTGTAAGCCTGAGCATCCGTCAAATGAATCCGAAATACGCAGTACGCTGAAGGGAATATCAATTGACTTAACTCCTGAGCATCCGTAGAATGCATTCTGCTCAATCTCCATGACACGGAAGGTAAAGTCATCATCTTCGCCGGTAACAATAAACGAAGGAATGCTTATGTCGCCTTTATACCCACTTGGACCGTCATCAAAGCTCTTACGACCGTTTGTGTGGTCCCATGTAAGTGTTACGTTACCAAAATTGTCAAGAATCTTGTAGCATAATGTTGAACCATTGTTGTACTTGACCGTAATGATCTGGTCATCGATTTGCGCATCAAGTTGTTTTACAAGCATTGTCTGCCAAACCTCATTCTTTGATTTGGAGGCATCTTTACTGGTACGACAACCCATTAAGCAGAACGAAGTAATCAGGATAGCAAATAGATATTTTTTCATAGCTCTATGTTAATTGGTTTCTTTTGAGCAAATATAAACATCAAATTCAAAAAAATCAAAAAAATCGTATTATTTTTTTAATTCAGATGAAAATTTTTGATAAGTACCGTCATTAAAGAATACCACCACCTCTTTTATAGTCTTGGCCTGACAATCGGATTGGGCGTCAGATTGAGGCTTAACTTCCTTATTATTACGTCTTTTACGTGATTTGGCTGCCTCATCCTGGTCGCCGACATTTAAAAAATTAGGATTATTCTGTACACCCGACTTGAATATCTCACTCTCCATACCCGGAAAAAGGGGATAATCCTGATCCTGATTGCCGTTCTGCTGCATAACCGGTATGGCATACCCCTTGCCGTCCAGCAGCCAATCAAGTTCCACATCGGGATATTTTGCGTGAATTGCCTTAATTATATTCAGGCTTGGTTCATTTCGGCCGCTTAACACATGCTGAAGCGTAGTCCTTTGAACTCCTATCTCGTTTGCAAATTGAGTAGGAGTCAGATTCAACAGTTGTAACAGTTCTTCAAGTCTTTCCTTCATAGAAAAAATGTATCAATTATATTCTTGTTACAAATGTATCAACAAAATTCAAATTACACAATACACAAATGTAAATTACAATATTGCATTACAAATGTAAATTAGACACAATTGTTTCATCTGTATAACATAGATAATAAATAAGCCTCAAATTGGCAGCCCATATCGTTTTAAAATGATTTGGGATGATTGCGTAAATGATTGGGAAACATGGTGTTATTAATGAATATTACAGCGCTTTGCGCCTGTTTTCCCGATTATGCAAAATTTGCCAGCCTATCCCGCACAAAAGAGTTAACTTTAGTCTATTATATAGCTTATTATCAGCAATATATAATCAGCATTGCTTTTTGTATTCGATTTTGCATATTTTCAGCGACATGACAGGATCACCATATAGACCTGCGTTGACGCAGTAACATATGTAACTAAAACTGTCATTTTACACCCTGAAACATCTGTATACAAAGGGGTGATTTTTACAAATGTAATAGTTAATAAAAATTAAAGGCTACCTTTGGGGCAGCCTTTAAAACTCGTAATCGCTGAGATTTTAAAATTTGGAACAAATCCCTACATCGGGCCGGAATTTTGAATTTTTAGTGAAGGATTAAATACAGCAACTCTTTCAGCAATCCCTCCCCCGAATTTGCCGTAGCGTCAACACCTTTTGATTTGGCGTCGTATCGGCGTATGGTATTGATTATATTCATTGTCTGTGTGGCTGTATAGTTGCGCATACCTGTTACATACTCCCTCACTCCCCAGGTACTCTTTAGGTCAAGCTGGTCGGCAATTCCACGGTCCGTCTTGTCTGGAGCATAAAAAGCCAGCATTAGATTGGCAAAATACGGAAAAATAGTAGCGGTAACCAACTGCATGGGATATGCCTTGGGATTGCTTTCGTAATATGCCGCAATCTTATTTGCCTTAAGAACGTTCTTGTTTACAATAGCGTCGCGGAATTCAAATATATTGTAATCCTTACTTATTCCCACATGTTCCTCTATAAACTCCGGAGTAATCTCCTTTGTGCCTTGCGGAAGAGCTGTGACAAGTTTTTCAAGTTCTCCGTTCATACGGCACAGGTCGGCTCCGACAAATTCGCTCATCATGGATATTCCTTTGGCCGACATCTTGAGTCCACGTTCATTCAGGAACTCCTCAACAAACTGAGGCAGATCCTCATCCTTTACTTTCTTGGATTCAAACAGCACTCCTGCCTTATCAATGACAGCCACAATCTTTTTTCGGCCGTCCAGTTTACCGTTCTTGTGGCAAAATACCAGAATGGTGCTCAGCTGAGGCTGCTTAAGATATGCATTGAGTATATCCGATGCACTCCCGCCCGATTCGGAATCCCTCTTCATCAGATGCTGAGCCTCCTTGACTATTATCACCTGACGTTCGGCTCCCATAGGATATGCCCTGGCACGCTGCACCACCTCGTTCATGGTAGTCTCATTGCCATAGAGTACAATCTGGTTAAAATCACGCGCCTCTTCCGGGAGTGCGTGTTCCCTGATATAATCAGATATTGAGTCAATAAAAAACGCCTCGTCGCCCATAAGATAATATATGGGCTTATATATTCCGTTTTCCAGTTCCTGAATTATCTGACGGTATGCTGTTCCTGATGTTGCCATTTTAAATCCTTATTATTAACTTAGCCGATTAGTGAATAACAAAGATATGACTGATAATTTGAATTTGCCACCATTTGAGCCTAAAATATCCGAACAGGCAGGAAAAAACTTTGTTTGGGACCCCATTCGCAAGATATGGACTCCCCTCACGCCAGAGGAACAGGTACGTCAGGCATTTGTGTCATATCTTATTAATTATAAAGGATTTCCGGCATCACATATAGCCAATGAACAGGCCATAGAACTTAACGGAATGAGCCGCCGCTGCGACAGTGTCATATATGACAAGTCCGGCGCACCAAAAATCATCATAGAATACAAGCGACCCACCGTTTCAATTACCCAGAAAGTCTTTAATCAGATAAGCAGGTATAACCTGGTACTTCACGTAGATTACCTGATAATAACAAACGGCTTAAAACACTACTGTGTAAAAATGGAATATCCCACAGGAAAGTTCTCATTCCTGCAGGATATTCCAAACTATTCTGATCTTTAAAAATAGTGCCAAAGGGGACGGTTCCGTTTGGCTCGTTTTTAACAAATGAGCCAAACGGAACCGTCCCCAATGGTATTAATCTTCTTCGGCAGCAGCTGCCTTGCGAGTGCGGCGCTTGGGAGCCTCAACCGGCTTGGGTTCCTCCTTTACACCAGCCAGCTCGGGATCTATCATGATGCGTCCGCAATATTCGCAAACAATGATTTTTTTGCGCATGCGGATGTCCAGCTGACGCTGTGGCGGAATCTTATTGAAGCAACCACCGCAAGACTCACGCTGTACATAAACAATACCCAGACCGTTGCGGGTGTTGTTGCGGATACGCTTGAACGACTGGAGCAGACGTGGTTCAATATTAAGCTCAAGAGTCTTGCACTTTTCACGGAGTCTCTCCTCCTCCTGACGGTTCTCCTCAATGATCTCCTGAAGCTCAGATCTTTTTACCTCAAGATCCTGCTGCTTTTCGGCAACAAGAGCACGGTTGTTCTCAATCTCCTCTTTCTTTGCGTTGATGGCTGAATTGTATTCACGGATGTGCTTTTCGGCCAACTCAACCTCAAGGTTCTTGAACTCAATCTCCTTGTTCAGAGAATCAAACTCACGGTTGTTGCTTACGTGATCCTGCTGCTCCTGATATCTGGCAATCTGTGCCTTTGAAACTTCGATGGAGTTCTTGTTCTCGGTTACACTCTTGCTCATCTCTACAACATCGGCACTGGCCTTTTCAATACGGGTGGTCAGGCCGGCAATCTCGTCCTCAAGGTCCTGAACCTCAAGAGGCAGTTCACCGCGCAATGTCTTGATCTTGTCTATCTCGGTCAGCATGGTCTGCAGCTGAAACAGAGACTGGAGTTTTTCCTCAACCGAATACTCCGACGGGTCTTTCTTAATGTTTGTTGCCATAATTGTATTGTTTGTATTTAGTTTATCCTATGTAATAATTAATGGGATTTGTCTTGTTTGCGGTCTTGATTACATCAAGTCCGGGGAACGAATCCTTCAGTATATCATAAATAAGGTCTACAGTAAACTGTTCGCTCTCAAAATGGCCGGCCTCAATCAGTTTTATTACGCCGTCATATCCAAAGAACCTGTGATACCCTATCTCACCGGTCATGAATGCATCGGCACCTGCCTGTACCGCTTTATCAGTAAGGAAGGAACCGGCACCTCCGCATACAGCCATACGTTTTACAGAACGTCCCAACTCTCCGTTATGCCTTATGCAGGTAACGCCAAACTTATCCTTTATAAGGGCCAGTAACTGCTGCTCAGTGACAGGTTCCTTAAACAGGCCTATTACGCCTGCACCGTTTCCGTCAGGTTGCTCATCGAGCGTTTTTACATCCTGAAGACCCAAAATCTGTGCAATACGCATATTTACGCCCTTGGATGCGTTATCCAGGTTTGTATGACTGGCATAGATTGTTACTCCAGCCTTGACGGCATCCATAACAATACTGCCAATAGGATCATCGGTAAGCTTTTTAAGCGGACGGAAAAGCAGCGGATGGTGCGAAACAATCAGGTTGCATCCGTTCCTTATGGCCTCATCAACAACCTGACGGGTCACGTCCAGACACAATAAAACCCCTGAAACTTCGGTCTCTGTAGTTCCAACCTGCAAGCCTGAATTGTCATAATGCAAGCCTGAATTGTCATAATCATCCTGCAGTGGCAGAGGCGCGAATCTCTCAAGGGCATCAATTACCTTCTTGATTTTCATCACCTTTTATATGTGCCGCAAAGGTAATATATTATATTGACATTTTAAAATTTTATTTTTCCCTGTCCATCCATTCCTTGACCGAATATCCGGTATGCTTTTTAAAGGCTACGCCAAATGTACTGTAGCTGTGATATCCGCTCTGGAATGCCAGTTCCGATGCCGTAATGTTTGATGATGAGGCTAAAGCCTGGCGATACAGCCTTATGAAATGCTCTATACGAAGCTGATTAATATATGTGTTATAGTTTGTCCCCTGCTGGGCAAAATAGTTACTCAGATATGTTCTGTTGGTGCCGATGGAGGCCGCCAACTGCTGAAGCGAAAGGTCATGCTCCAGATACAGTTGCGAGGATTCACATTTCTGCTTGAGCAAAGCGCCTATCTTGACATATACATTCGTGTTGGCCGATTCCTCAACCTGTTCCGCCTGTTCACCCTGATCTTCCGGAACCTCAATTTCAGTCTGCTGAACAACCGGGGCTTCGGTCTCCAAAGGTTGAAGTGTTTCTACGCGCCACACAAGGAATACAATAATTATCAATGTGTTAACCTGCGTAGAATATTCAATCAACAGACTCCCGTCATTGGAATTGTAGATTATATATACAATCAGGGTTATTGACAAAAAGACAAGACTCTGCCAAACCTCCTTATGCTCCAGATCCGCATAGTTCTCATGCAACCATTTACCGTATTTCCGGACTTTATCCACATACAACAATACGAACATGGCGCATAGTCCCAAACAATAATATGTAGAATATAAAATACAATGCTCAGAGTGTGCCACAATACCCCATACGCATATTATAAGCATTGGAACCACCGAGACTGCTACAGGCCACAACGCTCTGCGCTTGTCCTGTAACATGCGCACCAGCACGCACATCATGAGTGGTATGAATGTCATCCTGTCAAGCGAAACAGCAATTATGTTACGGACCAGACGGTCATCGGCCAGGATATTAATGCCCAGTACCACCCACCAGATATGACTCAATGCAACCGATGCAAAAAAGGCTGCCGTCCACATACGCAGTTCTTTTACGGGTTTGTTTTGGGGATTGAACATATTGCCTTTACTGAACAGCAAATACAGATAAGCAACGATTGCCAGCATGGCCGCTCCGCCGTAAAGCATCAAATAGGAGATTTCCTGAAGACCCTGATGATTGTACATTTTATTTAATTATTATTTGCGGTTTGAAATTACTCATCTTTTCAAAGCGGACAATCATCATAGAGTTGCAGAAATAACAATTTTGTTTTATAATCTACAAAATCACTCTGCGCCGTGATATTCCCAAGCTATTCATTGCGCACTAAAAAAATTTTAGGACTCAAATGAGCCCTAAAATTACCTTATAACTATGGACCTCATCGGGATCCCCCAGTTCCTTGCCCGGAGTATCGGACAGTTTTACGCAGCGGTATACATGCTGGCGGGGGTTAACCTGGAAGGTCTTTAGTTTCATTACAATGTTGAGCGGCTCAACCGTACCCACATCGTTTGTCAGGTTGGTACCTATGCCGAACGACACCTTTATCCTACCTTCAAAGTACTTCTGGATGGCCAGAGCGCGGTCAAAATCAAGCGCATCGCTGAATACGATTGACTTTGTCATGGGGTCTATATGGTATGACTCGTATTTGGCAATAATCTTGTCACCAAACTCAAACGGATCACCGCTGTCATGACGTACGCCGTCATACAGCTTTGCCATATCGAGTGAGAAATTACGCAGGAATACACGTGTGGTAAAGCAGTCCGGCAGCATGGTACCCATGTTTCCGCCGTAAATCTCGGCCCAGTGGCGCATCACGTAGTAATTGGCCTCTTTAGGGCCCATGAATGCGGCCGTAGCCATCATAAGCTCATGCGCCATTGTGCCAATAGGTTTAAGGTCCGGACGGATTGACTGGTATTTCATTGCAAAATATACAGTCGATGAGCCTATGAAATACTTGGCGTGACGGGTCAGATACTCGGTTACATGATCCTCAACCTCATGTGAATAGCGGCGGCGCATACCAAAATTGGCAAACTTGAGCTTGTTGTCATTTGATATGGCAATCTTCTTTTCCAGCTGGCTGTCTATGAAATCCCAATCCGGCTCAGTCTTTTCGTAGGTACGGTAATATACCTCCGATACTGTGCTAAGAATGGGGATTTCATAAAGGGTAACCTTATATATAAGGTCTGTAGCCTCAATATGCAGGTGTCCCTCCTCATCAAGCGAGATCTTTATGATATCGGGGTTGAACCTGAACCCCATGAGCCACTCAAAATAGCACTGGGGTATAAAATAGATATTATCATGGCACCAACGGAACTCCTCCTCCGTCAGGGCAAGCGTGGATAGTTTCCTGAACTCGCTTTTTAGTAGGTCCACAAACTCTTGGGTGAACTTCTGGCCATTGCGGTCAGTGAAACTAAACGTACCTATTCCCTCGGGGGTTGTACGCTGGTAATAGTATGACATGGAGAACTTGTAAAGGTCGTTCTCAAGCATACTGATTACAGTGGTGTCATTATCCATAATATCCTTATTTATAAATCTTTATGTTGTTCTTGTTCATGTAGGTTACCAGCGGATCTACTGTCTCTATGCTGGCTACTCCCTCCAGATAAACAGAGAGTTCAAAACCTACCTCCTTGCTCAAGCGTACAAGATTCTTTAAGGTCTCAAGAACGCAGTACTCGGCAGCAATACCGCATACTACAACATTGTCGCCCTTTACAAACAGGTCCTGGTTGTTGCCCTTTGTATTTTCAAACTGTCCGTACTCCTCCTTGTCCTGAGCCTGGCCTTTGGGCAGGAAACGTACGTTATCTATATCCAGATTATCCAGAATGCCGTCAGGCAGAGCTGCGCCTACGGTATAGCGTACGCAGTGCTGCGGCCATATTCCGCCGTTAGCCTTGAATGAGCAGTGGTTCCATGGGTGCCAGTCAAGTGTAAAATATACCTTGTCAAACTTGGTAAGAACACTCTTTACGGGCTCCACAACGCGTGTTCCATCGGTTGCAGGAAGATTGCCGTCAATGAAATCCTTTTGCAGGTCCACAACGACCATAATGTTTGCGGGTTCACGATTTGTCATAGCACTCTGATTCTTGTTTCCGCCACAAGCTGCCAACAGGACTGCAGCCATTACAGTGGCAATGATTTTAGTCAGTTTCATCTCTTAATAATAAATTCTTAATTCAAGGTGCAAAATTACATAAAATCTGCCGTTTTTATGTATGTTTGCAATAATATGTAATAAATCACTAAAAAGGATATGAAAAGAGTTTTATGCATTGTAGCCTTAGCTACCGTTACATTGTCTGCTCTTGGCCAAAGCGCAGGAATCAAGAACCGTTATACTGACCCCGAAATTGGTTCTACAGTTTTTATTGAGAAGGGCAACCGGGCCATAAACCTGATTGGCGGATACCGCAGTATAAAAGCCGGTGGCGATGCTACGGGCGACGGATACTCCATTCTTTCCCTGCTGAACATAGGCGAAGGAGAATATATAAACTACAGCATATCACCAAGTATTTCATTTTTCATTAAAGACGATCTCTCGGTAGACTTTCGTCTTGAATACAGCGGTTACAAACTTAACGCCGATATAAGAGCCGATTTGCGTGAGGTTCTCAATCTGGGAGCAATAGATGACGAGGAAGAGCGCCAGGAGGTAGGCGATCTTCTTAATATCCACCTGTTTGGTCGCCACATGTCACGCCAATCATGGGGAACAGCAATAGCACTTAGACGGTACATGTCGTTCTTTGGCAGCAAAACCATAGGTGTTTTTGGCGAAGCCCGCATGTACGGCGAGTATGGTAAGATTGAATCATACCCATTAAAGGGTGGCGTAGACAACACTAGCAAGCGCCGTGATTCGGATGTGTGGTCAGCGGGACTTAAGTTGGGTGCCGGTATTTGTGTAAAACTGCGTGACAACAGCGCCATTACATTAAGTATTCCTTTGTTGGGAGCAACCTACAGCTACACATCACAGCACAAGGTTAAGACCGACAGCAACGCACATCTGTCGCAATTCAACATATCACGTGACATTGACTATCTGGCAATCCAGATTGGCTACTCTCTCTATCTGAAAAAATAAAACTCACCAATATGGCTATAACCGGAATTATATTTCTGATCATTGCGACCGTTCTGACCGCAATGTTCTCAATCGTATTCAAGATCTTTCACCGCAAAGACATTGATGCAAACCAGGCAATATTCTTCAATTACCTGACAGCGTTTGTCCTGGGAGTACTCTTCTCCCTGCATGGTGGAGCTGTTGTAAACCCATTTAAAGCCGATTGGCTGATTGACGTTATCATCCTTGGGTTCATCTTCATGGCCGGCATGGTAATGCTTTCCGCCTCGACACGTCGTGTTGGTGTTGCAATATCCACAGTATGCAGCCGTGCATCGATGGTAATCCCGATCATAGTGTCATACATGTTCATCCAAGGCAGTGCCAAGCCCAAGTGGCTGCTCATTTGCCTGGTCCTGGTCGCAATGACCCTTACCATCTGGACCGATAAACCCGAAGGAGGTCACAAATACACTCTTTTGGATATACTGGCACCCATCACCGTATTTCTTATGTTCGGCGCCAGCAATGCATACTTAAAGGTTCTGCAGCACCGTGTAACAGTAAAAGATACTGCAGCCGGCCTTTCGGATCAGGTAATCAACAGCGAGATATCGCTGGTAACCGCATCAGTATTCTTAGTGGCAACACTCATGTGCATATACTCATTCTTCAGGAAAGGAGAGGACGGCAAGCGTTCTCCCCTGCTACTCAAGAACGTCATTGGAGGCGTTATACTGGGTTTTGTGAACTATTTCTGCACTTTTACCCTGATGCTTTCCATGAAGTATATTGATTCATCAATACTGTTCCCCATTCACAACATCGGTATAGTTGCGATAGGTGCACTTGTAGGAGTATTTGCATTCAAGGAAAAAATGAGACCGCATCAAGTAATAGGTATGGTACTCGCTGCGGTCTCTATTGCCCTGCTTTGTCTGTAAGACAAGATTATTCAAAAATCAGTTTAACGCCAAACTGCAGATACCAGCAGTTGGAGGTTGATTTTTTAGGTTCAAAGGCTTCGGTTATGAGGCCTTTGCTGTTTGTTGCCAGGTTGTACAAGGGGTTTCCGTTAGCGTTCTTTCCCACATATGTAAGGATCCTGCCGTCATTGCAGGCCGAAGGAGTCTGTGTTACACCCCACTTGTCATTCAAAAGGTTACCTATATTCATAACGTCAATTGACAGCTGCAAGGTTTCCTTGTTCTTTGATGATTTGATCAGGCGTGCCAGATTAAAGTTCTGTGCTACATGCAGGTCAATACGGTTCACCCAAGGCATTTTGGCCTCGTTGGCACGGGCATACTGTCCCAGATGGGAGTTAAGATATGAATCCGAATTTACAAAATTGCGGAATGCCTCTCTCTGTTCCTTGGCAGTGTACAGCACGGTACCGTTTTTATCCTCAATATCGGCAAATTCTATATCCCAGATATTCGAAGGTATATATATCAGGTCATTTGTCACACCGTCGCCGTTCATGTCATTTGAGAACAGGTAGCTGTAATTGCCTGCCGACTGGCCCGAATAGAACAGACCAACCTCGGTGCTCATAAACTTATTTGACGCATAATCAATATGATAGGTGGCCGATGCCGTAACCTTATCGGGAACCACATATGCCGAAGGTCTTAGAACAACCTCATTGGGAGTATTCACGTTTGGCAGATTAGCCCAGGTTGATTTAAGATCGGAACCGGTCATATCCGATACCGACATTGAGGCCATGTGGATATATGAAACCTGAGTTTTAAGGTTGCGCAAAGGTTCGGCAGTCAGTGTAGCTGCTGCAGACCAGCTGTATCCCTTATCGGTATTGCTGATTACCATTGCACCACCCGACTTTGAAACCAATGGACTTACCACTTCCACGTCGTTATAATCGGCACGGTTGTCAAGCCCCTTAAAGGTGCTTACATTATCTATGTTGGTCTGGTTGTAGTTTTCTACGTAAACAGCATTGATATCCTTGTTGAATATACCCTCAACTGTAAGTGATGCAGGGAAACTCAAGCCCAGGTCCATATCGGCTGCAATTGAAAATTTGGCAACCTGAGGCAGTTTGAAATCGGGGTCTATACCTGTAATCGAAGCGCCCTTTAGAGTAGGATTTGGATTGGCGGTCATATTTACGCCCTGCGATGAAAGGTAATCCCTGAGTCCCTGCTCAGTGTAAATAAAGTTGTTCTGGAATCCGTCAAGTACGGCGCTGGAACCGTTGAACATTGCGGTATTCTGAAGCATACCGCTGCTGTTGGGCACGGTTGCAAAGAACACCAGCGGAATACGGCCTGTAAACAGACCTGCACCACCACGGATCACATAACTGCCGTCACCGCTCATATCAAGGTTGAATCCTATTCTGGGTGACCACTGAATATTTGATTTTGGCCATATTCCGTTGTCAATTACGGGCGATGTATATCCATCGGGAGCAGGCACTGTCTCAAAGTGTTCCGTCCAGTCAATTGCCTTATAAGACTGATTGGTCTCCAGTTTTTCATAATACTGCATAAGATCAGCTCTGATACCGTATGTAAGTGTGAATCTGTCCGTTATCCTAGTCTCAGACTGCACAAAAAGCGCTGTCTGTCCAAACGATGTCCTTGATGCCGGGTCATCAACTCCGTCATAAGCATAAGTCATGCCGAATGCCTCCGGAGTAGCCTGATTGATGAAATCATCGAGCGATGAATAACGGTAATAGCCGGTACCGTACATCTTGTAGTTTGTAGCACCCTTCTGATACTGGTAGCTCATTCCAGCAGTAATTGTGCTGTGAGCCAGTGTCCAGCTGATATGGTCCATTACGCTGTATGTGCGCACATAGTTTCCTGTACCGTTCGTGAACAGTTCATAACCGGCGCTCATAAATGCATCACCGTCCTTACGGATATCAATGTGCGGGAACCACGACGACTCCGAACCGCGCAGATTGCTTACGTCCGATACCGTAACAAGCAGTTTGTTGCTCAAGCGGCCGCTCAGACGGCTGTTCAGCTCGGCCACTCCTGACCATGCATTGTCATTGATGGTGTAGCAGTTGTTGCGGAAAGCATATCCGTTCTGTGAAATACGTTCCGATGCAGCTTTGGCGCCAACTGTACTCCTTGCATTTGGAGTGCTCCACTGCTTGTTGCCGGTCCAGTTATAACGCAGCATAAGATTGTGATTGGGAGATATGTTCCAGTCTATGCGTGCCAGCACCTTGGTGTTTGTCTGGTCGCCGTTTGTAAGGTCATAACCGCCGGCATCATAGCCGTAGGCCTTAAGCGCATCGCTAAAACGGTCCATGTCATCGGCCGTAACACGGCTTATCATTGCACCGGCATCGCCTACTCCGTCGGTTGAAAGTTTCCATTCGGTTATCACACCCGGAGTATTCTTGTATTCGGCATTTACAAAATAGAACAACTTGTCTTTGAGTATGGGACCGCCAAGTGTCAGACCGTATGTAGTGTTGCTCTCTTTTGTCCTCTCGCCAAGGTCAGTTCCGTATACTGAGTTTCCACGGAGTTTCTCGTTTGTAAAATAGGTGTAAGCCGTGGCCTTGAATGTGTTGGTTCCTGATTTTGTAATGACGTTTATGCCGCCACCTGTAAAATTACTTTGACGTACGTCATACGGAGCTATCGCCACCTGCATCTCCTCGACTGCATCAATTGAGATGGGTGTGCCTGCACCAGGAAGGTCGGAGCTCAAGCCAAAGCTGTTGTTCATTACGGCACCGTCAATGGTAAGAGCCGTGGTACGTCCGTCGCGTCCGGCCATGGTGTTGTTTGCTCCGTTGTATGGAGAGAGTCTGGTATAATCCAATAGGCTGCGGTTTACTGACGGCAGCATTGCTACATTCTCTTTTCCAATATTATAAGTCTGACCTGTACGTGTCTCTGTAAAATGGATGCTTCCGCCTCGGATAGTTACTTCGGGAATGTTGCTGGTATTCTCATCCAGCACCACATTTATATTATAATCCTTGCCAATAGACAGCATCACATTATCATACCCCTTGCTTGTGTAACCCACAAAGCTAACCATCACATTGTAATTACCAGGTTTTAGTCCTGATACTGAAAATACGCCGAATCTGTTTGTCACTGCACCGTAAAACGCTCCGTTGTCAGTGTTTTTTACCTGCACGGTTGCAGCCTCGACAGGATAGCCGTTGGAATCCTTGACCGATCCGCTTATGCTGGCTGTAGTATTCTGTGCCCATGCGCCTGCTGTAAACATCAGCAAGACAAACTGCATGAACAGAACCTTGAAGAGTCTGCCCATTGACACACTGCCGGCGTTAGCCGAAATACCAAACTCACATGATTTCTCATTCATGCCCTTGGCATAAATGAGTTTTGCAGGCGCGATTACGCCTGACAGAACTGTTTTGATTTTCATAAATTTCTTCTCCCATCCAGACTATACTGTCGGTACCGTAGTTGCAACGGTTCGGCCTTTCGGCTCGCGGACTTTACCGCCGGTCGGGGAATTTCGCCCCACCCTGAAGTTTTACGTCTGCAAATTTCCGCATTCTACGCGACTCTGCAAAGTATTTTCTGCTAAAAAAGATAAATGTTTTAGCCAGTTTCCTTTCTGTAAAAGAAAACCGCTCCTCAATAACGAGAAGCGGCTTATATATGTTCATTTGGTTATTTACCACCAATCGGGACGAGTGTAGTCGAATTGTTTTAGTTCCTCCATCCAGGCTTGGTTTACGAATACGGAATCGGCCTTATCTATATAGAGAATACCATCAAGATGGTCGCACTCATGCTGAAAAATGATTGCGGTATAGCCATTTACATGCTCTTTTTTGGTCTCGCCCGATTCCAGATCAGCGTATGAGATGATCACATCGGTCTTACGTGGTACAAATCCGGAGTAACCGGGCACAGACAGACAACCCTCACGTCCATGAGTGGTTTCACCGTACAGGCTGTCCACACGGATGTTTACATAACACTCAAACGGTTCATCCTCCTTATCAAGGCGCTGCACCCAGATAATGCGCCTGTTTATACCCACCTGAGGAGCAGCAATCCCCACTCCATCCTGCGAAGGATCAGTAACGGTACGCAACATCTTAGCCATAAGAGTCTTAAGCTCTTCTGACTGCAACTGTCCTGCCTCAACATCAATACTAGGAGTACGCAACTGCACACTATCCTCAGGCAGAGTAGTCACGAACATCACAGAATCAGACAATGATATGATCATCCTTTCTCTATCAGTCCATCCGCTCCCTGCACATGCCCCTAATACCATGCCGGCTCCCAAAACAAACGTCAATCTCAATCCGTACCTGCAATGTCTCATATTTGTCCGTTTTTTTGCAAATATACTGCAAATGTGGAATAAACTGTTTCTTATTAGCGTCCCTGCTGAAATAGTTCGACTGAATAAAATTCCCAGTGAGCAAAGGTTTTCTTTTGCACGGAGCCGGACTATGCCCTTGGGGGACCATCAGTGCAGTGGCGTAAGCGTAGCCCCATGGAGGATCCCGTTAAGAACGGCGCCTCGTTTAACGACCGTTAAGCCCCGAAGGGGATTAAAAGGGAGGCGTTCGCCGTTTAGGGTCCGGAAGGGAGGCGGAGTAGCCACGGAACGTTGCGTCCCCAAAGGGCATAGTCCGGCGGAGTGTAAAAGAAAACCGCTCCTCAATAACGAGAAGCGGCTTTTTCTTATGCTTTCAAGTCAACTTTGAGCTGGAGCTCATCAAGCTGTGACTGGTCAAGAGGACCGGGAGCATCCAGCATAACGTCACGACCGGAGTTGTTCTTGGGGAAAGCAATGCAGTCGCGGATGCTGTCCAGGCCGGCAAAGATGCTAACAAAACGATCCAGACCGAATGCCAGACCACCATGAGGAGGTGCACCAAACTTGAAAGCATTCATCAGGAAACCAAACTTAGCCTGAGCCTGTTCAGGAGTAAAGCCCAGAATCTTGAATATGGTTGCCTGAAGTTTGCTGTCATGGATACGGATAGAGCCGCCGCCAACCTCAATGCCGTTAATGACCATATCATAAGCATTGGCGCGAACGCTGGCAGGATCGGTATCAAGCAGAGGAACATCCTCGGGCTTGGGGCTTGTAAACGGATGGTGCATAGCCATAAGGCGGTTCTCTTCATCACTCCACTCGTACATTGGGAAGTCAATCACCCAAAGGCATTTGAACTGGTTCTTATTGCGAAGACCCAGCTCGTCGGCGACCTTAAGACGTAATTCGGATAGCTGTTTGCGGGTTTTCATTGCATCATCGCCGCTAAGAATCAGTATCAGGTCACCGGCCTCGGCATTCATGGCAGCCTTAAGCTGCTGCAGAACCTCCTGGCTGTAGAACTTGTCAACGCTTGATTTTACAGAACCGTCGGCCTCAACGCGGGCGTAAACCATACCCTTGGCACCTATCTGAGGACGCTTAACATACTCGGTAAGAGCGTCAATCTGCTTGCGTGTATATGTAGCGGCACCTTTTGCGCAGATACCACCTATGTATGCGGCACCGTCAAATACACCGAATCCATAGCCTTTGAGCACATCCATAAGCTCAACAAAGTGCATGTCAAAGCGCAGGTCAGGTTTGTCACTGCCGTAGTATTTCATTGCATCCTGCCATGTCATACGCTGGAAGGGCTCCTTAAAGTCTATTCCAAGAATGCTCTTGAACAGGTGCTTTGCCATAGCCTCAAATATCTGCAGGATATCCTCCTGCTCCACAAATGACATCTCGCAGTCAATCTGTGTAAACTCAGGCTGACGGTCTGCACGCAAATCCTCGTCACGGAAGCACTTGGCTATCTGGAAATAACGGTCAAAACCTGATACCATAAGCAGCTGCTTAAGGATTTGGGGGCTCTGAGGCAGAGCATAGAACTGACCGGGATTCATGCGTGAAGGCACTACAAAGTCACGTGCGCCCTCTGGTGTTGAGTTGATAAGGATAGGTGTCTCAACCTCCATAAAGTTCAGGTCATCCAGGAACTTACGGATCTCCATAACCATCTTGTGGCGCAGTTCCAGGTTCTTGCGTACACACTGGCGGCGCAGGTCAAGATAGCGGTATTTCATACGCAGGTCATCACCGCCGTCGGTCTCATCCTCGATGGTAAACGGAGGCGTGTCGGCAGCGTTGATAACGTTCAGATTATCAACCAGTATCTCTATATCACCTGTAGCAATTTTGGAGTTCTTGCTGGAACGCTCGCTTACCTTTCCGGTCACCTGGATTACGTACTCGCGTCCCAGACGGCTGGCCTGCTCGCAAAGTGCGGCATTGGTAGCATCGTCAAATACCAGCTGGGTTATGCCGTAGCGGTCACGCAGGTCAACAAAGACCATACCACCCATTTTACGTACTCTCTGCACCCATCCTGCCAGTGTAACAACGGTTCCGGCATCGGTCAGGCGTAACTCTCCACAAGTTTTGCTTCTAAACATAAAAGTCAGTTTCTTAAAAAGACCTGCAAATTTACCCTTTTGTTTGGTATTTGTGAATAATTGGGATAAAATTCCTAACTTCGCACCATTGTAATTATAATAATTAAGGAATAACTCTAAATTTGATTTATATATGAACAAGAGTTTGATTCGTCTGATATTTGCCTTCTCGGCCGTTGCGTTGTTGTTTGCCGGCTGTAAAAAAGATGTTGACGAGGACAACCTGATTGGCCGATGGAGATGTGAAAACGACGGTTATTACTATACTTTCCTGGATGATGGTTCCGGCCGATGCGCCGATTCAAGAGATCGCGGACTAAACTTTTCATGGGATCTTGACCGTGATAATCTTACAATCAACTATAGCTCCAATGGAGATATCCCCAAACCGGGCCGTGAAGAGTGGATTATAAAGAAACTGACTTCGACATATATGGAAGCATACGAGGTTGGTCTTGCGGATATTACGTATAAATTTGAAAAGCAATGAATCGCAAAGCTAAAAAAGCGCTCAAGATAACAGGAATAACCCTTGGCTCAATCTTGGGGCTCATTATCATAGCAGTTCTGCTTGTATGCTGGACTGTATTCACACCTGGTAGACTTACAAAAGTTGCCAACAAGGCAATTGACAAATATGCTCCCTGCAAGGTGGATCTTGAACGGGTTGACCTTACTCTTGTAAAGACATATCCGTTCCTGGCATTCCGCCTTAACGGACTGCTGGTATATGATGAAATGGAAACATCACCCAGCGATACCCTACTCTATATCAAGGAGTTCACCGTAACAACCAACCTTAAGGCGCTGCTCAAGGAAAAAAAGATTATCCTGACCAATATGCTGCTTGACAATGTGCAGGCAAACATGTTTGTCGATGCCGCAGGCCACAGCAATATTGATTTCCTTACCAGTGGAGAGAAAAAGGAAAAGGAAACCGATGACAGCTCCGACCTGGATATTTACGCAGACCTGCAGAAAATTACGATTGACGACATAAATGCCAGTTACATAGACCTAAAGTCAGGAACAAAAGCCAATCTGAATAATCTGGGCATCAATCTTAAAGGCCTGCTAAATTATGACAGTCTTGATGCCAACATCAACGCAAAGATTGCTGGAGTCAAGGCATCAATCAAGAATGATTCGACCGATATTGACGCCAGACTCAATGACATAAAGCTTAAGGGCACCCTTGCAAAACACAAGGATAACGTAACCTGCGGCATTACATTTGACCTTAAGAACACCAATGCATCGCTTGGTGAAATGAAAGCCGCCATCAATGACCTTAAGCTGGCCCTGAACAATCTTAGCTGCACATTGGGCAAAGAAGGTCTGGGTAATTTAAAGACAGACCTTAACCTAACTGTATCGGACATTAAATATGCCAATCAGGGCATGCAGGCCAATACAAACCATTTTTCGGTCAAGGCGGGCCAGGTTGCATTCAACGACAACAATCTTGATCTGAAAGGCTTGTCAATAGGTTCACGCGACATTGATTTTGAAATGAGCGACACAGTCGGTTCCAAGACCAGTGCCACAATTGACAATCTGCAGCTTGATGTAAACGGCAACCTTAAGACCGACATGTCGGTCATCAACACCAGTGTAAATACCAGCATTAACGGCATAGGTTTTAAAATTGACGGAGAATCACCAATGGCAATCTCGTCACCATCAATCAGTTTAAAGGCCGATGCCCTGATTGACAAGGACGATATTGCACTCACTCCTGAACTGTCAACCCCGTCAATCAACGTAAACATTGGCGGCGACGAGCTTGTACCCGACTGGTCATTAAGCCTATTTGCCCCTTTGACCACAAACAAGAGCTTTAACCGCTTTGACGTACTGAACGGCTCCAACCTTAACGTTAACGGACAAAAGATTGGTTTTGCCGCAAACGGAACTCTTGGCGGTTCATCGGTCGTAAAGGGAAATGCATCGGTCAAGGCAAGCAATCTGGATATAGACAAGCTTGTTTCCATGATTCCTGACAAGTACAAGAACGTGCTTGACGGCATTGACGTTCATGGCATCCTTGGTTTGGATGTAAGCGTTAAAGGTGCTGTAAAACAGGACGGTATGCAGCTTGACAAGGCATCGGCCAACGTCTCTCTGGCCAGACTTGATGCCGGATTGAAAGACTCCATATTCGCCAATGCAAACAAGCTGACTGCAAAGGTGCAGTACCCCAGCCAGATTGCCGTTGACCCCAACCGCCAGACTGCCGATGTTTATCTCAATGCCGATGACCTTAAGTTGTCGCTCATTGATTCTACAAACATTGATGCAGCATTGCGTGATTTTGCCTTTAGTGCATCGGTAGTTGGCCTGACAGACACCATAACCGAGATGAGTGCTCAGGCCGACGTAGCGTTCTCGCATCTTGAGGCCACCATGGACACCATAAGCGGTTCTTTGGACAACACAAGCATAAGCGCCACAATGACCCCTGTTGACGGTACCGTTGCCTTTATGGCCCGTGCTGCATTTGACCAGCTTGAGGCTGCTATGGGTCAGAATATGGGTGCATCGCTCAGTTCTACATCGGTCGTTGCTATGGCTCAGTATGACCAGACTAAAGACGACATTCTGCTCAAGTGGAATCCAAACATAAAGTTTACGCTCGATGAAGGCTCGCTGGATATGCTTGAGGAGCCTGTTGAGATTGACAATCTTGATGTGGACTTTACCCTGGGTCATTTCAATATCAATGACTGTCGCGTATCAATGGGCAACTCCGACATAATGTTCTGGGGTGACGTATATAATATAGGTGCCTTTATTGAGAAAACCGGTTTGCTGACAGGCGAACTGTTCCTTGAGTCCGACCATGTTGACGTTACCCAGCTTATGGGTTGGTTCAGCGGCATGGGCAATGAGGAAACTCAGGAAGCCGTCCAGGAAGCTGCCGATAAGATTGAGGAGGGCGCCGACACCATTACAGCCAGCCCATTCATAGTTCCCAAGGGCATTGACCTGACACTCTATACCAACCTGGCCGAGATCAAGTACAACGACCACCTGTTCAACAATGTGGGTGGTGACGTGACAATCAAGGACGGTGTTGCAGTGCTCCAGGAGTTAGGTTTCTCGTCCGATGCAGCCGAGATGCAGCTCACTGCCATATACAAGACCCCCTCACCTCAGGATGACCCGTTCATTGAACTTGATTTCCATCTGTTGGATATTGACATAAACGAACTTATCAGCCTTATACCATCGGTTGACTCAATCGTTCCTATGTTAAAGTCATTCAGCGGTCACGCCAATTTCCATCTGGCAGCCGAGACATATCTGGAGAACAATATGCCTATCATGTCTACCCTGCTTGGTGCAGCCGCCATTGAGGGTAAGGACCTTGTGGTGCTTGACGGTGATGTATTTAACGGCATTAAGCGCAAGCTTCTTATGAGCAAGAAAGCCGAGAACAAGATTGACAGCATTGACGTGGAGCTTCAGGTAATAAGGAACAAGGTAACGCTGTATCCTTTCCGTATTCATATGGACCGATATACCGCAATTGTTGACGGACGTCACTTTATAAACAAGGATCTGGACTGCAAGTACACTGTATCGCTTATAGAGACACCTCTGCCTATACGCCTTGGCGTAAAGGTGAGCGGATCGCTGAACGAGATTGCCGCAAGCCCCATCAAGCACATAAGGATAATCCGTCCGCAGTACAAGAAACTGTATAATCCCGAAAAGCGTTCCGATACCGATGAAATGGTAATGGGAATAAAGGATCATATTCTTGAAACTCTTAAAGGAAACGTTAGGTAATGTAATTTCAAAAAAAATATTACCTTTGTCACGACATTAAGAGTTTTAAAAACAAAACGCACCAATACGGGTGCCTAATTAAGCAAAAGTGAACACAGTAGCTTACCAAATTCTCACTATGCTCGGTTGTCTTGCCCTATTCCTATGGGGCATGAACCTGATGAGCAGCTCACTTCAGAAATTTGCAGGTAACGGTCTCCGTTCTTTTATCGAGAAAATGACATCCAACACAGGCAAGTGCCTGTTTACGGGTTTTCTTGTTACCGTTCTTGTACAGTCATCAACAGCCACCACGCTCATGCTTGTGAGCTTTGTAAACGCGGGCCTTATGACACTCCGCAGCGCCATCGGCGTAATCATGGGAGCAAACATAGGCACCACGGTAACTGCCTGGCTGTTTGCAGTAAGTATGGACGGCTCCTTTAGTTTGGGAGCAATTGCAATCCCACTCATTTTTGTGGGATTTGTTTTGTCCTCATTCTCCAAAAAGCAAAAGGCCAAGGATTTTGGCTCGTTCCTGATAGGATTCGCTTTCCTGTTCCTGGGACTGAGCATGCTTAAGGACACCTCCTATCCGCTTCTATCAAGTGAGGGAGTCCGCAACTTCCTGGCACCTATAACCGATATGCGTCTCAGCACCATCCTGTTTATAATAATAGGTGCTGTAATGACATTCTGCCTTCAGTCATCGGCCGCAGCAACCAGTATCACCATGCTTTTGCTGGCTTGCGGTGTAATTACATTCCCCAACGCCGTAGCATTCATTCTTGGTGAGAACATAGGTACAACCATTACATCAAATCTGGCAGCCACATCGACCAACATCAGTTCCAAGCGTACAGCACGAGCACACTTGGTATTCAACCTGTTTGGTTCGGTACTGGTAATACTGTTGTTCAAGCCGTATATGATACTGAATGCCCAAATCGTAGAGTTGTTTGGATTCCCCAATCCCCTTACGGCCGATTTCAGTGTCCTGTCACTCGATGACGCTACAGGAGGTGCTCTCAAGCAGCAGTTGGCAAGTAGCCTGCCCTACAGCGTGGCAATAGTACACTCATTGTTCAACATCATAACCACACTCATTCTGGTATGGTTCATACCGCAGCTTGAAAAACTGGTTATGAAAATGGTTCCCAGCAAGGAGGACAACGAGAAAGAGGTATTCCATTTGGTTTATATCAGCAAGGGTAATGCCAATCTGGCCGAATTATCCATTGCCGAGGCACGCAAGGAGATAAACCATTACAGCGAGATATGCACCAAGGGATTCGGCTATATTCGTCAGGCAATTGATACCTGCGAGACCGATGGTTTTGAGGAGTTCCGCCAAAAGCTGGTCAAGTATGAGGAGATTACGGACCGCATAGAGTTCGAGATTGCCACATACCTTAACCAGGTTAGCCAGAACGATATCTCAGAACAGGCCCGTATGCAGGTCAAGGCCTATTTCAAGATCATTGGCGAGTTGGAGTCACTTGGCGATTCAGGTGAGGCAATTTCACGCCTGCTGCAGCGCAAGAAAGATCACGAAAAGGTATTCGATGAGCTTATGATTAAGCGCATCCATGAGATGCTTGACGTAATGCAAAACGCATATACCATCATGAACACCAACCTTAAGACTCCTATCCTTACCGATATATCAAATGCATACCAGGCCGAGGATGAGATAAACAAGATGCGTGACCGCTTGCGTGAGGAGCACCTTAAGAATATGGAGCACAAGTCATATGACTACACCGCAGGTGTTTACTACTTTGACCTTATACAGGAGCTTGAAACCATGGGAGACTTTATGATCAATATCTCTCAGGCTCTGGTAGGATTAAATAATTGATATTTCCTGGCCGTCGTAGGCAAACTGAATGTGAGCAGGGAACTTGCCGTTCATGATAGCATGCATACCGGCACGATGGCTCATATGTATCAGATAGGTCTCACGGGCACCCACTCTTTGCGCAAACAGGACAGCCTGACGCACATTCTGGTGCGTTGGATGTTCCTTTGTGTGCAAAGCGTTTACAACCAATGTATCGGTACCTTTTAATAGCTTGAACGTTTCCTCATCCATGGATTTCATATCCGTAATGTAGGTAAGGCCTCCAATCCTATATCCCACTATGGGAAGGTTTCCGTGCATGACGCGCAACGGAAGTATTTCAAGGTCACCAATTGTAAATTTCATTCCCGGAACAACCTCACGCAGTTCCATAGCCGGAACACGCGGGCTGCGGTCTTTGCAGAAACAGTACGGCATGCTCTGGACGATATGATCCATCACATTCCTTTCGGCATATATCGGGATAGTGGTTGTGGTGCAGTAAGGGCGCAGGTCATCCAGGCCTCCAATGTGGTCATAGTGTTCATGCGTAACAATCACTGCATCAAGTTGTTCAATGTCCGCTCTTAAAGCCTGCTGACGGAAATCAGGACCGCAGTCTATAATGATTTTTGTAGTATCGGTCTCTATTAGTGCCGATGTGCGCAGACGCTTGTCATGAGGGTCTGTTGACATGCATGTCTGACAGTGGCAACGCATCTCCGGCACACCTATCGAAGTACCTGTTCCAAGGAATGTGAGTTTCATATGTAATTAACCTCAGTAGTAAGATTTATTCCAAATTTTTTCTTTACATCTCCCATTATGGTATCGGCCAACCTGATTATATCTGATCCGGCTGCGCCGCCCTTGTTCACAAGGACCAAAGCCTGTTTGTCATATACAGCTGCAGGTCCCAGGGAACGGCCTTTCCATCCAGCCTGCTCAATAAGCCAGCCCGCAGGTACCTTTACCATACCGTCTGGAGCAGGATATGAGGGTATATCCGGATATTCCCGCTTTAACTCCTCAAACTGGGAAGCCTGTATTACCGGATTCATAAAGAAACTGCCTGCATTGCCCAACACTTTGGGATCTGGCAATTTACCGGCCCTAATCTCCATTACCGCTTTTCGGATATTCTCAAGTGTAGGCTCTCCTATTCTGCTTACTTGAGCCTGGAGCGCTCCATAACCCAGTTTTGGCTGTGCCTTGAGTGACAGACGGAACTGAACGTATGTAACGGCATACTGCCCTTTAAGTTCGTTCTTGAAAATACTCTGTCGATATGCATAGCGGCATTCCCGGTTACTGAACTCGCGGTCTGAACCGTCGTTAAGGCAAACAGTCTGAACGGTCTCAATCACATCCTTAGCCTCTACGCCATATGCTCCTATATTCTGAACGGCACTGGCACCAACCTCACCCGGTATTGCCGACAGGTTCTCAACGCCCCACCAACCATGCAATACGGCATATGCCACAAAATCATCCCATACAACTCCGGCGCCTACACTCACCAGTACCGAATCGGCAGTCTCGTTGACAACCTGGATGGTATCTATTGTAGAATGAAGGATCGTCCCCTTGTAGTTACCGGTAAAAAGCAGATTGCTTCCGCCACCAATCATGAGCAAGGGACGTTCTACACTGTTCAGGAGCGTTTTAAGCTCTTCCGGGCTGGACCATTCCGCCAGGCAATTAGCCTGGACATCCATCCCGAACGTATTCCTTCCGTAAAGCGGGCAGTTATCTATTATTTTCATGGCCGCAAAATTACTCAAAATTTTTTGCTAATTTTGCGCGTTGAAAAACAGAATAGCGATGTTAGATAAAATAGAACAGCTTATAAACGAGGTTAACCAGCTCAAGGCATCAACTGCCGAAGAGCTTGAATCTCTGCGTCTTAAGTACCTGAGCAAGAAAGGTGCAATCAATGACCTCATGGCCGATTTCCGTAACGTTCCCGCCGACCAGAAACGTGAGGTCGGTCAGCGTCTGAACGTGCTCAAGCAAATGGCTCAGGATAAGATCAACGCCCTTAAGGAGAGTTTTGAGGCTCAAAAGGCAGAATCCGAAAAGCCGGACCTGACCCGCACGGCCTACCCCGCTCCGCTTGGTACACGACATCCCCTGACCATTGTCAAGAATGAAATCATTGAGATATTCTCACGTCTGGGCTTTGTCCTAGCCGACGGCCCCGAGGTTGAGGATGACTGGCACGTATTTTCGTCAATGAACTTTGCCGAAGATCATCCTGCCCGTGACATGCAGGACACCTTCTTTGTGGAGGCACATCCCGATATCATACTTCGTACGCATACATCATCGGTCCAGAGTCGCGTCATGGAGGTTTCGGAACCCCCTATCCGCATTATATGCCCGGGACGCGTATACCGCAACGAGGCTATCAGCTACCGCGCACACTGTTTCTTCCACCAGGTTGAGGCCCTGTATGTGGATAAGCACGTAAGCTTTGCCGACCTTAAGCAGGTCCTGCTCTATTTTGCACAGCAGATGTTCGGTCCCGATACTAAGATCCGTCTGCGTCCCAGCTACTTCCCCTTCACTGAGCCATCGGCCGAGATGGACATAAGCTGCAACATATGCGGCGGCAAGGGTTGCCCCTTCTGCAAGGGTACCGGTTGGGTTGAGATCCTGGGTTGCGGCATGGTTGATCCCAACGTACTGGAACTGAACGGCATAAACAGCAAGGAATACTCAGGCTTTGCTCTTGGTATGGGTATTGAGCGCATAACCAACCTTAAGTATCAGGTTAAGGATTTGCGCATGTTCTCCGAGAACGACATCCGTTTCCTTAAGGAGTTTGAATCAGCAAACTGATAAACCCTGTCCCTTATGAAAAAGAGGGAACTATACGACAAATGCAGCGAGAGATTGGCTCAGGCATATCCTGAGGCAGCAACCGAGCTGCATTTTTCGTCTCCATATGAGCTGCTTGTAGCCGTAATGCTGTCGGCACAATGCACCGACAAGCGTGTCAACATGGTCACCCCAGCCCTTTTCAAGGCCTTTCCTACAGTTCAGGATATGGCCGCAGCTACGCCTGAGCAGATATTCCCATACGTAAAGAGCGTATCATACCCCAATGCAAAATCGGAACATCTGGCTGCAATGGCACGTATGGTTTGTGACAGATTTGACGGGCAGATTCCACAGGATATGGACAGCATGACCTCACTTCCCGGCGTAGGCCGCAAAACCGCCAATGTAATGACCGCAGTAGCTTTTGGCGGCCAGGCTATGCCTGTCGATACCCATGTGTTCCGCTTGAGTCACCGCATAGGTCTGGTACCCCAACGCTGCACCACCCCGCTCAGCGTGGAGAAAGAACTTGTAAAATATTTCCCTCAGGACATACTCTCACGTGCGCACCACTGGCTGATCCTGCACGGCCGCTACGTATGTACAGCACGCGCTCCCAAATGCAAGGAGTGCTGTTTGTGTGACATATGCGCACATTCTGTAAAATAATTTTATACATTTGTCAGTCTATTACGGTCAATAACTGTGCATTGATATGACAAACGCCCAAATCATCAAACTGGTAAAAAGTGAGGTAATTCCCGCTGTGGGATGTACAGAACCTATGGCGGTTGCATTATGTACCGCATACGCGGCCGAGTCTCTTGGAACCGTTCCCCAAAAAATCAACATCCTGCTCAGTGCCAATATCCTTAAGAACGCTATGGGAGTAGGAATCCCCGGCACAGGAATGATAGGTCTGCCTATTGCCGTGGCGCTGGGTGCGCTCTATGGCAAGAGTTCTTACGGATTGGAGGTGCTAAAGGATATAACCCCTGACCGTGTTGAGAAAGGAAAGGAATTCATAAGCGGCAACCGCATAAGCATATCACTAAAAAAAGAGATTGCCGAAAAACTCTATATTGAAGTCTGCTGCAGCGCCGGCGGCTGTTCATCGACCGCAATCATTGCCCATGACCATACAAACCTGGTTTATCTGGATAAGGTTCAGACCGATGGCAAGCATCACATCCTTAAGGATACCCGCAACAAGCAGTCAGACACTGACCAGGAGGAAACCTTTGAGGAGTTGAACCTTAAACGTGTGTATGAATTTGCCACCACTGCACCTCTGGCCGACATTGAATTCATAAACGAGGCCCGCAAATTGAATGAGGCCGCATCAAACAATGCCCTTAAGGGAAACTACGGCCACAATCTGGGCAAGACCCTAACCCGACCGTTGGGCCGCGGAGTTATGGGCGAAAGCATATTCAGCCACATTCTGGCTGCCACAAGCAGCGCGTGCGATGCAAGAATGGCCGGAGCCATGATACCTGTAATGTGCAACTCGGGCAGCGGAAACCAGGGAATAGCGGCAACAATGCCGGTAGTGGTGTTTGCAAGGGAAAACCATAACACCGACGAGGAACTGACCCGAGCCCTTATGCTAAGCCACCTGACTGCAGTCTACATTAAGCAAAGTCTGGGACGTTTGAGTGCCCTTTGCGGATGCGTTGTGGCTGCCACAGGCAGCAGTTGCGGCATTACATACCTGATGGGAGGCTCATACGAGCAGGTTGCCTACAGCGTAAAGAACATGATTGCCAACCTGGCCGGAATAGTGTGCGACGGAGCCAAGCCCAGTTGCTCGCTAAAGGTCAGCAGCGGCGTATCAACAGCAGTCCTAAGTGCCATAATGGCCATTCAGAACGATGTGGTGACAAGTGTTGAGGGCATTATTGAGGAGGATGTTGACAAGAGCATACATAACCTCACTAAAGTAGGGTCCATCGGTATGAACGAGACCGACCGTCTTATTCTGGATATCATGACTCATAAGAGCTGAACGTATAGTCAAAACTGGGTATTTTGAGCTTTTACGGCTTATATTGAGTCATTTTATTACAGTTATATTACCTACTATATTATTTTTATTTTTATTTTTGCGCGGATATATGTGTGGATCCCTGTCCACCCAACCGGAATAATAAAGGACAAAATGAAAACTTTTGGAACAATGAAATATATCAGAATTGCTGTTCTAACCCTTATTCTTACTGTTTTGAACGGTTACTCGTTTGCGCAGAATTCCCGTAATCAGAGAAATGCAAACCAAGGTAAAGAGTACTCCATTAGCGGCCGTATCATTGACGGCTCAAACGGAGGTCCCCTGGAACTTGTAAACATCACCTTTGAGAACAACTCATTCTGGGCAGTAAGTGACCTTGAAGGCAAGTTCAGCCTTAAACTCAGAAACGGAGAATACCATTACGAGGTTTCATACATTGGTTATGAAACAGTTAAGGGCATCCTTAAAGTTGAAGGAAAAGACATCACCAACTTTAACATCAAGATGGCCGCCTCAAGCCTTGCGCTACAGGAAGTAACTGTAACAGCCAAGCAACAGGCCATGGGCTCTTCGTCAGTAATTGACCAGACTGCATTGCAGCATCTTCAGCCCAAGAGTGTTGAGGATATCTTACAGTTGATGCCAGGAAACCTGACTAAGAATCCTGATGTCAATTACATTGGCCAGACATACATCAGAGAAGTATCAGGAAGTAACAACAATGCCATGGGAGCACTTGTCATGGTAGATGGCGCCCCCATATCAAATGATGCCATAATGCAGTCAATGTCAACGTCAAAATATCAAATTAACGATGACCCCAAATCATCTTCACAGAATACCACTGGCGCTGGAGTAGATTTGAGAACAATTTCTACCGATAACATTGAGAACATGGAGGTTATCCGTGGCATACCTTCAGTAGAATATGGAAACCTGACCTCAGGTGCCGTTCTTATTAAGACCAAGAAAGGTGCCACTCCTCTTGAAGTTAAAGGAAAAGTGGATCCCAACTCAAAAATGTTATATGCCGGAAAGGGATTTACTTTAAACACAGGTGGAACCGTAAATCTTGCATTGGATTATACCGAGTCATACAATGACGTCAGGTTTCAAGCAAAAGGTTTTGAGCGTATTACCGGTGATTTCGGTTATGGCAGGACCTTTTTTAAGCAATATCCCTTAAGTGTCAATCTCAAGGTCTCATATTTCCAGAATGTATATGATGTCCGCGTGGATAAGCAGCAGCATAATTTTGAGGTAAACAAAAGTGAGAATCGCGGCGTCAGGGTTAATCTTAACGGAGACTGGAATGTCAAGCGGAAACTGTTGTCCAATTTAAGTTACAATTTTTCATACAACAACAGTGTACAGCGCGATTATAATTATGAGGAAGTGTTGCTTACCACGGGTGTAACACCTGTTGCAGTATCAACGGTTCCCGGAGAGTTCCGCTCATATATGCTTAACGGAACATACAACACCGAGTATACCATGAGTGGAAATCCGGTTGATATTTTTGCTCAACTCAAAGGAACCAAGACTGTATTTATCAATGAAGGCTTCACAACATCTTTCAAAGAAGGCATTGAATACAAATATGATGTCAATCATGGTAAAGGGCTTGAGTTTGACCCCAAGACTCCTCCTTTTGTAAGAAATGTCCAGACTGTGCGTCCTCGCCCATATACAGACATTCCCGCCATGCAGACTGCATCTGCATTTATTGAGAACAAGACTATAATGCCTATCGGCAAAACAAGTTTAACTGCCCAGATCGGAATAAGAGCCAACAGACTGTTCATTGACAGGAAATATCTGGATCGTAGCGACATGAATACCTTTGAGCCACGTTTTAATCTGGAATGGTCTTTCCTTAACTCAAAAAACTCAGCATTTGACAATGTCAGTTTCAGTGCCGGTTGGGGCATGACATCAAAAATGCCTCCATTGGTTTACCTGTATCCTGACAAAGTCTATTTTGATGAAAAATCATTTGCCTATGTAGCCCCCTCAATGATTATGGATGAGAGTATCGCTATTATGACGACCGATGTCATAGAAAGCACCGCTAATCCGGATATCAAGCCTTCAACGGGCAGAAAAATGGAACTTGGACTCAATTTTGAAATAAAGAAGATGTCTGGCAACGTAACATTCTTTATGGAGAATTATGAGAATGAGTTTACATATCGTTCAACCCCTTATACATTCTCATACAGAACATATGAAGCACCTGTCGGCGCTACGAACTACAGATATGAGAACGGTACGCTAAAATGCGATTATGACAATGCCACCATTGATGTTCCCAGCAGGAATGATTCTACTTTTCAATCTTACAGCATACCCACAAACGGTAATTCCACTCAAAAGATGGGTATTGAGTACAGTTTGAATTTAGGACAGATAAAAGCACTCAGGACATCAATAGTAATTGATGGTGCATGGTTGTGGGTAAAAAGAAGGAACGAACTTGGTGCATGGTCCATAATATCAGTTACAGACCCTGTTAATGACAGTCGTACTACACCTAAAAAAAATTATCCGTTCCAGGCATATTATCCTGCAGGTTCAGGATCAGTTGAGTCACGTGTCAACACTAACGTAAGGTTTATCACCCATATTCCCAAACTGTCTCTGATATTCTCAACAACGGCACAAATCGTATGGAGTGAGACCAGCCAGAATATTTATCAGGATTCTGACGGAAATGACATTTGGTATATGGCTCCCAACCAGCAATCTTCTACAGGAGAACTGAGACCTCATTATGATCCCGTAGGATTCCGCGATTTTGCAGGCAATTATTATGAGTGGAACACAAACTACAGGAGTCTGACCAATTACAGACGTGAATTTGAGATGGTTCAGTCACAGACCTATCCTACATATTATGATAAAGAGTCTTATCCGACATCTGTGATTATCAATTTCCGTCTTACAAAACAGTTCTCTGACATATTTGAGATATCATTTATGGCAAACAATCTGTTTAACACCCAGCAACTCTACCGCTCGCCAATTAACGGTGGCTATACCAACCTGGCCATTCCGCAATATTTTGGAGCGGAGTTGAAGATAAAGATTTGATGTTCAATTTTTTTATTAACTTATCAACTAATTAAAAAAAGATGAAGAAGTTTTTATTTGTAGCCCTGGTTGCTGTATTTGCAGCATTCACGGCATGTAATGATGATGACAAGGAGGCACAGAAGTACCAGGTGACAGTAAAAATCACTTGTGACGAGGCTGAACTTTCATCAATGAGTTCAATTAAAGCCACTGCCGTTAGCGAATCAGGCTCAGTAACAACTGTTGATGCACAGAATGGCGTTGCAATCCTGAAACTTGTAGCCGGCTCATACACAATTTCTGTTGTAGGAGATGCTGGCGCTTACAACTATGTAGGCTCCACCAGATGCGTTGTTGCAGAGGCCGATGTTCCTAACCTGAAAGTATCTCTTATCAAATCAAAGCCTACTGGTAAGATTATCTTCAAAGAGGTATATTCAACAGGTGTAAAGAGTTTCTATTGGACTGACGGTTTCTATGAACTGTTTAACAACAGTGATGAGGTACAGTATCTTGACGGTATCATTATGGGTATTGTTCAGTGCGGTTACGGTGATGTCAGCAGTTGGGCTGATGATGAGGGCAATCTTCCTGACTACTATCCTATGGGTAACCATACCGTATTTTTCCCTGGTAGTGGAAACGAATATCCCGTTCAGCCCGGACAGAGCGTAGTTGTTGCAACCCGTGCCATAAACCATTCTGCACGTGAACTTGGAGAGAACGATTCTGTTTCTCCAGTGGATTTGAGTGCTGCAGATTGGGAAATATTCATCCCGACATCTGCTCAGGATACCGATAACCCGGATGTTCCTAACCTTGAGGTTGCTTATTCACAGTTCGGATTTGACTTTATGCCTGCTGTAAGCGGACAGGCTCTCATTCTTGCCAAACTTCCTGCTGATTCAACCATGGAAAGTTTTGTTGCAAATAATGCTCTGAAGCCCGAAGGTCAATACCGTGCAGCACTTTGCATTCCTTCAGAGTATGTAATTGACGCTGTTGACATTGTTTACTTCAATGAGGATCTTAAGAAGAGTAAGACAATTCTTGATTTGGATGATTCAGGCTATACATACTATAGCGGTTCAGATGACGAGTGGACTGATCCTATGTATTGCGGTAAGAGCCTTCGCAGAAAGTGCGTAGGAGTCAGCAACGGCCGTGCATATTTCAAGGATACAAACAATTCATCTGATGACTTTATCCTTGGCGGACAGAAACCTGTTGTACGCAGAACATTTACATCAGCTGATTAATTGACTTATTATGCCGCAGAGCAGGAGTCTGCTCCTGCCCTGCGGTTTTATTACTTTTTTATTAAGGATATATTATTTGTATTAAGATATGAAAAAGCTTTCTACCGGATTATCACTGTTTGTAGTTGCATTAACTATGGCTACATTAACTCAAAAAGTTTCTGCCCAGGCAGAACGGAAGGTTGATCCTTGGTATCAGGATGGGCTTTTCATACATAATATCACATACGGTTCCATTAATCCCGCCAACATTGTCAACATCCCCTATTCCGGGCTTAATGACATTGTTGTATCATATTCAGGACAAAATGGAAAATACAGAGCATTTGACGATGGCGTGAAAACACGTTTGTTTGATGCCAATGTATTTGGTATCAGGAAATTTGAGAAACTCTCATTCAAGGGTAATATCAACTACTCCAATCACTATTCTGAGGACATGAGGTGGAATGCCACCGTTTTGACGTCAGAATTGAATCCGTTCCTTTTGGCTGACACTCTCAGGTATGATACCCTGACAAATGATGCAAGAACAGAATCATTTGTCATTGACGGTTCAGTTGCATATGACTTGAGCAACCGTCTGACAGTCGGAGTTTCAGCAAAATACACCGTTGCACATAAAGCCGACCAATCAGATCCCCGCATGAAGGCAAATGCAGCCAGAACAGCAATCATGCCCGGTATCAATTGGAATGTGAACGGTACAATCACACTCGGCTTAGCCGGAATCGTTGAAATTTATCATGAAAATGATAAATCATCGGTTGAGGATAACATGATAGGCGAACATAATAAGGTATATATATATAAAGGCCTTGGAGGCTATGAGGGCAAAGACGGTCTTGGCTATAACCGCAGGTATGACGGTCTGAAATTCGGAGGGTCTCTTAATTTTAATTTCTCTACCAACGGTTCATTTAAAAACTTTACTGAGTTCAAATTCGTTTCCAATTCTGAGAATGCTACAGACGGCGGAGATTCTTACAGTTACAAAGGCGGAGATTTCTCACAAACCACAATGGCTCTTAACAGCCGATTCGTGCTGGCCAGACCAAAAATTCAGCATAATCTTATAATTGAAGCCAGCATGGATAATTGTAAGGGGGAATGGTCCGTTCAAAAACAAGAGAGAGACGAATGGAAAATGATCAGGTATAATGTCACTTCAACTGAAACGATACATAAGGAGAATGACATGACTGCCGCACTGACATATAATGCAACATTCTTAAAGTCAGGCACGCCACACTTGTCTGTTTCAGCAACCGCAGCGTATAAGCAGGTTAGCGTAAAGCAGTTTCCTGATGAGAATCATGCAAAATATACCAAACTGAATGCCGGACTGGTCATCAATAAGAAATGGACTGCAAATAAGATGCGTTTCCTTACTGAAGTAAGTGGTGGAATGAATCATGCCCTTAAGCCTCTTGATATTTCAGTTTTAACAAATGAAGCGCCTTTAGAAAGATTTTATAAGGGATACTATCTCCCCAAATACACATATCTTTCAGCCGAAGACTATTACGCATCCATACAGTTGGGAGCATCATATCCGCTTGCTCTTTTTTCAAGCAACGGATGGCTTAATCTGACAGTTGATGCCTCTATCAGAAAGTATTCAGATAAAAGCCCAATTTTTAAGGATACTGACAAAAAGAATATAGGCCTGAAATTGAATTATACATTTTAAAACGTGATAAAGAAATGCATTCTGTTACTTGCCGGCATATTATTTATCATTTCATGTCGGGAAAGCACAAGTGGTTTTGCAGTTATAATTGACCCCGAAAGTTACAATGAGGCTAAAGATGAAATAGAGGGGTATTTGACTACTGTTCAGAACCGCGGTCTCCACCCTATTCTGGTTATTGACCGTTGGGGAGTACCTGACAGCATAAGAGCAGAACTCATCAGGCTATACAATGCCAAGGACTATCCTATTGAAGGCTGTGTATTCATAGGTGACATACCTATTGCACGCACACGTGACGCACAGCATTTTACCACTGCATTCAAGATGGACCAGGACGGTCAGTTTGACCGCACGGAGTTTACGGTTGCATCAGACCGTTTCTATGACTCATTTGAACTGCAGTGGGATTTTCTGGACCGTGATTCAGTGCGCCCGGAGTATTTCTATTATCATTTACGTTCAGACTGTCCCCAAAGGCTCAGGCCCACTATTTATTCTGCACGCATAATGCCCAGAACCAATGATCTGGGTAACAAATATGACAAACTGCGCCGTTATATGCAGCGCGTAAACAAAGCCGATGAACAGAATAATCCGTTAGACAGGATGTTCTACTTTAGCGGCTACGGATATGTATCAGAATCTGTTGATGCACGCATTGATGAGAAAGCGGAGCATTATGATCATTTCCCGTGGATGAAGGGGCAACAGACAACAATAACATACCTTGATTACAAGCGTGAACCGTTCGTAAAGAAGCGTTTCATGACAGAGTTGCAGATGCCTGAATATGACTGGGCTGTGCCACATCATCACGGCAGCCCTGACATTGAGCACCTGAGTGATATGCCCGTAGGATCAGATTATTATGAGGCTATTGATTGGATTAAGGAGTATATCCTTTCACAGGTAGCTAAAGGCAAAGCCAAGGGGCGCAGTATGGATGTCATTAAAAAGGCCATAAACGATGCATACGAATGCACATTCCCTGACGAATGGTTCAAGGGTGAGCCTACATATAATTTTGAAAAGGAACGCAACCTTTATTATTCTGATTTCAAGGATTTCCATCCGCAGGTGCGCATGGTCACACTGGACGGATGTTACAACGGATCATTCCACCAGGATGAAAGCATACAGGAGGGTTATCTCTTTGGCGAAGGCAACGGAACCCTGGTTGTAATGGGAAATACCGTCAATGTGTTGCAGAATAAGTGGGTATGTCACTTTATGGGTATTGTTGGCTTGGGCGCCCGTGTAGGCAACATGGCCAAATATGGCGCATATCTTGAAGCACACCTGTTTGGTGATCCCACATTCGCATTCACACCCGGCGCCGACTGCGGTTTTGACATCAACCAGGCACTGCTCAACAACGATCCTGCTTTCTGGAAAAAACAACTTGACAGTGAGTTTACCGCCCTGCAGATTATGGCCATGGACAAACTGGCCGATAGTGAAGGCAACTATTCTGACCTTATTTTCAACAAGTTCTGCACTTCAAAATCAGGAATTGTACGCCAGGCTGCACTTGAGGAACTCAAAAAGTATCGTGATGACAATTACGTGAACGCAATTATTCTGGCACTGAATGATTCACATGAAATGACACAACGTTTTGCTGTAATCCAGGCTGGAGACTGTGGTGACAGCCGTGTCATTGAGCCCCTGGTTAAACTGTATTGCGCAAACACCTTGCCTGAACGCGTAGAATATTCCATATCAGGAAGCATTGAGATACTTGACTCAACACTTGTAATGAAGGCTTTTGATGAGTATTTCCCTACTCTTACATTCTACAATAATGCAGACAGTGTGTATAAGGCTAAACGCAAGGCTCTTAACCGCATATGCACCCGTAGGGTCAGAAACGTGGAAAATACCATATTCAATCCAGAAGAGGATGCGTATGACCGCAAAATGACTCTGCGTACCACCCGCAATTACAATTACCACATATTGGTACCTAAGGAATTGGAATATTTGAGCAATCCTGATGATGTTACCCTGCAGACCATAATGTGGGAGGCATTGGGATGGTATGTAACATCATATCAGGCACCTGCCATTGCAGAACTTGCATTAAAGGTCGCCAATGATGAACGCTTTGACAGTAAGGTACGCGATGAAGCTTTGAAAACATATAACAGAGTAAAATAACAAAAACAATACGGAAAATGAAAAAATGTGCATTGATACTGACAATAGTAGCAGGAATCATGTTTTCGGCATGCACTCACAAGGTGCAATCAGGTTTAGCAGTAGTAATTGATCCAAAAAGTTACAATGAAGCCAAGGCTGAAATTGACCGCTATCTTGAAGTTGTTGAAAGCCGCGGTCTATACCCCATCCTTGTTATTGACCGCTGGGGTATCCCTGACAGCATACGTGAAGAACTTATAAGGCTTCACAACGACAAGGATCATCCGATTGAAGGTTGTGTCCTTATTGGAGACATACCGGTTCCGATGGTTCGTGACGCACAGCATATGGCAAGCGCATTCAAGATGGATCAGGACCGTTTTCCAAGGATTGAGTCACATATCCCGTCAGACCGTTTCTATGACTGCTTTGACCTTAAGTTTGACTATATAGATCAGGATTCTTCACGCTGGTATTACTACAGTCTGCGTGCCGATTGTGCACAGAGACTTGCCCCAACCATATATTCAGCCCGTATTACACCGCGTGACAATGAGCGTGGAGAACGTTATGAGAAACTGCGCCGTTACATGCAACGCGTGAATGAGGCTGACAGCAAGCAGAACAAACTGGACCGTGTATTGATGTTCGGCGGTGACGGAAACCTGTCCGGATCATTTGCAGCCCGCACGGATGCCAAAATGGAGTTTTACGAGCAGTTCCCATGGATGAGAGATCAGCAACTCTCTGTTGTTTATGTTGATTATACTCGTGACAAATTCATCAAAACACGTCTCACGGATGAACTTCAGGATCCGCGTACGGACTATGCCCTGCTCTCACATCATGGAGACCCCACTATTCAGTATCTGAGCGGCACAAGAGACCCGCGTGACATATTGCAGACATTTGAATTCAGTCATTATCATCCACAAACTCCCCTGGTCTCACTTGACGCCTGCTACAACGGCTCTTTCCACCTGGATGACAACATTCAGGAGTCTTATCTGTTCGGTGAGGGTAACGGTACTCTGCTTGTACTTGCAAACAGTGTCAATGCCATTCAAGACAAATGGGTGAACCGCTATACAGGTCTTTTGGGATTGGGCATGCGTGCAGGATTCCTCTCCAAACTGGGTACATTCATGGAATTTCACCTGTTTGGTGACCCCACCTACGCATTTGTCAAGTCTGCAGACTGCGGTTTTGATGTAAATGATGCCATTAATTATGCTCCTGACACATTCTGGTCAAAACAATTGAACAACCAGTATCCGGCCATACAAGGGTTGGCTACACACATGCTTGCATTGAACGGGCAACAATGGTCTGATGCAATATATCAGAAATTCATCACATCAGAGAGCAGCATTGTACGTCTGTCTTGCCTTATGGAGCTGGCTCCGTTCAGAGATGAGAACTTCATTAAGTGCGTAATTGCCTCATTGAATGATGAGCATGAAATGACACAGCGCTTTGCTGTACTCTATGCAGGTAAAAGCGGTCATCCAGCCTTTGTAGAACCTATTTCACAGTTGCGTTGTGACAACAACCTGAGTGAAAGGGTTGATTTTGACCTGGATAATGTGTTACGCAGTTTTGACTCCACGGCCGTTTACAATGCGGTTAATGCTTATCTGACAAAAGTCAACTACCATGCAAATCCTGACAGTGTAATTAAGGCTATAAACGCAAACCTTGAGTATTATGCCGGACATCAGGCTTTTGACATTACAAAAGCTCTCAACAGCACAAAAGCAAGCCAAAACAGTAAAATGAATGCTATCCACAGCATGCGTAACAATCCGCCTCACTACTACACTGATGCAATTCTGGAGTATCTGGGATCATATGCACCTGCTGAGGATTCTGTTATACAGCGTGCCACATGGGAAGCCATTGGTTGGTTCGATATGTCATACCGTGCACCGGATATTGCAGCACTTGCACTGAAGGTGTCACAAGACGGCAAATACCCTGTAACAGTTCGTAAAGAAGCACTTAAAACATATAATCGCACAAAATGATTTCATTAAAGAATTACATATTTGTCATTATTGCTTCAGTTTGTTTGTTTTCATGTTCCAATGCAAAAAGAGACGGTTTTGCAGTAGTTATTGACAAACAAAGTTACTCTGAGGCAAAAACTGAGATAGACGGCTATCTCAAGACAGTTGAGAAACGAGGACTCCACCCAATCCTTGTGATAGACCGCTGGGGTATTCCTGACAGCATACGCGCCGAACTGATAAGGCTATACAATGCAAAATCCAATCCTATAGAAGGATGTGTGTTCATTGGTGACATCCCAGTTGCCAAGGTACGTGACGCACAGTTCCTTACCAGCGCATTCAAGATGGACCAGGGTGGCCGTAACGCAATGGCAGACTATTGCGTATCTACAGACCGTTTTTATGATTCATTTGACCTGGAGTGGGATTTCATTCAGCAGGATCCTGACCGGAAGGAATACTTTTATTATTCCCTGCGCAATGACTGCGCCCAGAAACTGCGTCCCACCATTTACAGCGCACGCATATTCCCGCGTACCAACGCCCGTGGCGACAAGTATGAAAAACTGCGTCGCTACATGCAGCGTGTAAACCAGGCCGATGCCAACAACAACCCCATTGACAACGTACTCTCATTTGGAGGTCACGGCAATGTATCGGACTCATGGGAGGCCCGTATGGACGAAAAGATTGAGATGTATGACCAGATGCCCTGGATGCGCCGTCAGCAGAAAGGCATAATGTACATTGATTTCCGTCATGATGATTTCATAAAGGAGCGTCTTACCACCCAGCTGCAGATTCCTGAGCTGGATTATGCAGTTCTGCACCATCATGGCAGCGAGGAGGAGCAGCTGCTGTCAGGCTACCCCGTAACTTCATCCCTGCCCGTTGATATGGATAACGCCCGCCGTTATGCTCACTCACAGACACGCTCATACCTTAATCGCGGACGCACATTGGCCGAGGCTAAAAAGAGCATTGAGACATACTTGCGTTCACCCATCCCCGATGAATGGGTAAAAGAGGCCAACAACCCTGATGTGATTGCTGCCGATGAGGCTTACTCATATGCACAGGACCTGCATGTAGCCGAATTCAGCAACTTTCACCCTCAGGTCCGTATGGTATCGCTCGATGCATGCTACAACGGCTCATTCCATGTAGACGAGAGCATCCAGGAGGCATATCTGTTTGGTCAGGGCAACGGTACCCTGATTGCCATAGCCAATACCGTTAACTCAATTCAGGACCGCTGGATAAATCGTTATCTGGGTATGTTGGGTATGGGTTTGAGAGTGGGTTACGTTGCCGTGTTCAACAATACTCTTGAGAACCATGTATTTGGTGATCCCACATTTGCTTTCACTCCTGCCGCAGATCCCGGTTTTGACGTTAACGAGGCCGTTAAGGACCATTCATCAAAATTCTGGAAAAAACAGCTTGACAACCCCTATCCTGCCGTTCAGGTCCTGGCCTGCTATATGCTTGGCCAGAAATGTGACGGTAACTGGAACAGCCTGCTGCTTGACAAGTTCAAGACATCTCCATACGGCATGGTACGTCTGGCCGCACTGCTTGAGCTTGGCGAGAACCGCAGTGACGAGCTTGTTGAATGCATAAAACTTGGTATTAATGACGGCAACGAGATGACTCAGCGCTTTGCTGTACTTCTGGCCGGAGACTGCGGTGACAAATCACTTGCCGAGACTCTGGTAAGACTCTATTGCGAGAACACACAGCCGGACAGAGTCCGTTTTGACCTTACCAGCACTACCTTCAGATCATTTGATTCGGTATCGGTTGTATCAGCATTTGAAAGAGTGTTCCCCGAGTATACATTCTACAACAACCCCGACAGTGTAGGAAACGTAATACGCCGTAATCTGATAAGCACTACCACATCAATGACCAGTGACTTTGACGAGGAGGTACTGTCAGACAAATATTCCGAAAAGAACCGCATATCAAACATACGCTCCATGCGCAACTACCCCGTTCACGAACTGGTTCCGGTAATGCTTAAGTATCTGTCCGAACCTAAAGAACCGGCTATCCAGGAGGCAATGTGGGAGGCATTGGGTTGGTTTGAACTCTCATATCAGGCTCCGCTCATTGCAGCCAAAGCAAAGGACGTTATGGATGACGAGCGTTATGACAAGGCGGTTCGCTACCAGGCACAAAGAGCATATAACAGACTTAAATGACAATATGAACAGAATCAAATCTTTATATCATAGCATACTTGAAGCAGCAGGTTTGCTGCTCCTGGTATCTTGCGGCCAAACCAAACCCGGTTTTGCAATAATCATTGATCCTCAAAGCTACATTGAGGCTCAGGCAGAGATAAACCGTTATCTGGAGGTAGTTGAAAGCCGTGGTTTGCACCCGTTCCTGGTCATTGACAGTTGGGGAGTTCCGGACAGCATACGCGCAGAGCTGATGCGTCTGCACGCTGACCGCAGATATCCTATTGAGGGATGTGTGCTCATAGGCGATATCCCCGTAGCAATGGTTCGCGATGCGCAGCATTTTACTACAGCGCTCAAGATGGACCAGTTCAATCCGTCGTTCAGCCGTAATGAATACTGTGTCCCTTCGGACCGTTTCTATGACTGTTTTGACCTTAAGTTTGACCTTATTGAACAGGATTCGGCCCGCAGTGAGTATTTCTTTTACTCACTTAGAGGCGACTGCCCGCAGCGTCTGCGCCCCACCATTTACAGTGCACGCATTATGCCGCGTGACAACGAGACCGGCAGCAAATATGACAAACTGCGCCGATACATGCAGCGCGTGAATGAGGCCGACAGTAACAACAACCCTCTGGACCGCATGTTCTACTTTAGCGGTGAAGGTTACATATCAGAATCGGTCGATGCACGTATTGACGAAAAGATAGAGTTGTATGACCAGTTCCCCTGGATGCGTACCCAGCAGCAGTCCATTGAGTATATAGACCACAAGAGGGAAAAGTTCGTAAAGAACCGCCTCATGCAGCAGATGCAGTACCGTGATGTGGATTTTGCCATACTCCACCATCATGGAGCATTTGACACAGAGTACCTGAGCGTTTACCCCGAGGCCGAGACTATGATTGAGGATGTAGCCATGATGCGCCGCTTTATGCGTGAGCAGATGCGCGAGGGCAACCGCAAGGGCATGAGCAAGCAGGAGGTGATGCGCCGCATCAACAACTACTTTGGCTGCGAGGTGCCCGAATCATGGTATAAGGGTGCACTTGACCCTGAACAGATAGCCCGTGACGAGCAGGACGACATAGATGAGGAGAACAACATTAACCTGCATTTCTCCGATTTCACATACTATCACCCCCAGGTGCGCATGGTATCACTGGACGGTTGCTACAACGGATCTTTCCATCGTGACGAGAGCATTCAGGAGGGATACCTGTTTGGTAAGGGCAACGGTACCATAGTAGTTATGGCCAATACCGTAAACGTGCTGCAGGATAAATGGGCCGACCATTTTATAGGTCTTATGGGAATTGGAATGCGTGCCGGCCGTATGGCTCAGTTCGGAGCATTCATGGAGCAGCACATATTCGGTGACCCCACTTTCAGCTTTACACCTGCCGTGAAGACCGGTTTTGACGTGAATGACGCCATCAACAATGCCGATGACGGTTTCTGGAAGAAACAGCTCAAGAGCGGCAGCCCCGCCATGCAGATACTGGCACTTGATATGCTTGCCAACAGCAACACAAACTATTCTGACCTCATGGCCGATAAGTTCAAGACATCCAATTCCGGTATAGTACGTCTTGCCGCGCTCATGGAGCTGTCCGGCTACCGTGACGAGAACTTTGTGGAGTGTCTGGCCATGGCCCTTGATGACAGCCACGAAATGACTCAGCGCCTTGCAGTAAACATGGCTGGCCGCTCCGGTGACGAGCGCCTCATACCCGGACTGGTACGTATTGCATCAAAGAACAACACCTCAGAGCGTATAGAATTTGACGTGACAAATGCGTTCCATACATTTGATTCCACTATGGTTCTCAATGAATTTGACCGATACTTCCCCACCGTGGACTGCTATCTTGACCATGACAGCATTGGAGGTCTTATCCGTAAAGCCTTGCACAGCTTTACCACATCAATCACCGATGAGGTAAATACAAGGCTGTTTGACACCACGCTTACACAGACCCAGCGTAAAGCCGGCGCCCGTGCCCTGCGTAACAATCCCGTACACAGCATGATACCGCAGTTGCTTGAACTGCTTGACAATCCCGATGAGGATGACCTGATACTTACCGTACTGTGGGAGGCAATGGGTTGGTATGACCTGTCATACCGTGCCGATGAGATAGCTGCGGCCGCACTTAAGACCAGCACCGATGAGAGATTTTCCGAAAGAGTAAGAAATGAAGCACTAAAAACATACAACAGACTGCAATGAAAATATTATATAAGATAATATTGTCTGCTCTATTTATTTGTCAGCCAGGAATAACGTATGCTCAGTTAGCCATACGTCCTGGTACCGTCTTGCCGGAGCTGGAACTGAAGAGTTCCCTTAAGTCTCCTGTAAGAAACGGTAATAATACTGATTTTCCGACATATATTGACAACTCTCTTTCGCCGTATTTCCCCGCCATTATTAATCAACATGGCGGTTCATGCGCACAAGCATCAGGGGTTCACTATCTTTTCACATATGAAATGAACAGAGTGTTGGAAAGAGAAGTCGCTTCAAATCCAAAAGAAAACACATTCAGTTACCGTTATACATGGAATTTTCTCAATGAAGGAAAGGATAACGGGTCTCATGCCAGTGATGGTGTAAATCTGATATTGCATCACGGATGCGTTACGGCAGCAGATTATGGAGATGAGGATGAATATGTTTACCGTTGGGTGACCGGATACTCCAAGTATTACAATGCCATGCATTATAAGGTAACTAAGGCAAGTTCCGTTAACCTGAAAGAACGTTCCGGTATTGAGAAACTGATGCAATATATGATTGACAAGGGTGATGGTCATCCTGGTGGAGGAATAGCATCATTTTCATTAACCGGGAATTGGGATAAGACTAATTATGACGGACCATCAGAAGCCGGTATTGAATATATAATGGTACCAAGAGGAAGTGGCGGTTCTCATGCCATGACACTTATCGGATATGATTTATCAGTAGAATTTGACTGCGATAACGATGGAAAAATAGATGATGATGAAAAAGGTGCCTTCATTTTTGTGAACAGTTGGGGAACATGGTGGGCAACCGGAGGAAAGGCATACATGCCTTTTTCAGGATTCACCAGAGAACTTGGAGATGGAGGATTTTACAAGTATGACTCACATGCCGAAGTCCTTTGTATAGAAACAGCCTATCATGAACCCACTTTGACTATGGAAATAAATATGACATATGATTCCAGAAATGATCTGACTCTAAGTATTGGAGTGGCAGATGGAATTCAGGAAAATACTCCAAAATATGCTGTATATCCTGTAATAGTCAAAGCTCAAGGCGGAGATTTGAGAATGCAAGGAACAAACTTTGATTCAGGAAAAACAATTGAAATGGGTTTTGACATCTCAGAACTTAAGTCGAAAGCAGATGAGATGAAAGCCCCCTGTTGGTTCTTTACAGTGTACAAAACGCAGTTAGGTAAAAACGGTACAGGAAAAGTGAATAAAATTGCAATACATGATTATAGTTCCGGACAAGATAATGTTATTTCTCAAACATTTATAAAATCAAATACTATTCAAGTGGGCAGCAACAAATACAAGTTACCTACAAAAGAATGGTACATGGACAATAAAGGGAACTGGTTTAAAGTGGTTATGACACCTGCAAATAAATATGTATCAAATTCAGATTATTTGAAAAAATTTGAATGGAATAAGATTTATGGTATCAGAAAGGCTAATGGAGGATATGCAAAAATTAAGTTTACTGACTATAACCCCCAAACCGGCAAAGTGAAATTCTCAGTTAATAACTATGAATACAAATAGATATATAATAGTAATCCTGCTTTTTGTCATGTCGGCTTTTTTTGCATGCAAAAAAGAAAAAGATGAAAAGATTCCAGTTCAAACAACCAATGAAATGGAACTTACCCTTGAACCCGGGAAATGGGTTTATTACAGGTTCTCTGACAGTACGGTGGTAGGGAAAAGCATCATAGGTAATTCTAACGATGACAAAGAATGGTATGACCGTATGGATTGGGACATAGCATTGAGCGAAAACGGCATTCGCACCAACAGCGGAGAATCCGGTCGTGGTTATGGAGGCATCTGCTATATTGACAATGAAACATTTTATGAAGACTCATATAGTCATTTATCTTCAATTTATTATATGGTTGATACTCTAAATGTACCAATAGTGGTGCCTATTGACAGATAACTTGGCAATTTGTTAAGTCATTCAGAAATAAATGCCTAATTTTGCAGCCTGTTACAGCAGGCAATGGAAAATAAAGACATTTTTGAAAGCATCAGGGACGTAAAAAAGTCTCTGCAGAAAGCCGACAAGTACATACCAAAGGTTGAGGAGCGCTCAATTGACCGTGCCGAGATAAAGGAGGCGGTCAAGTTGTTCCGTCATGTGGTATTCGGCAATTTTTTTGGAGCGCTTGATCTCTCCACGTCTTTAAGCAGGCTCTATACAATCCTTTCCCATCAGATTGATTATATAGGCCGTATATTCCATGAGTCATTGCCTTGCCCGGCCGAGGATATATCCCAGCAATTCATAGAGAGCATACCGGAACTGCGCCGCATGCTTGGTACCGATGTCAAGGCCATCTTTGACGGAGACCCTGCAGCTGTAAGTCATGAGGAGGTAATACTGTGCTACCCGTCACTGGTAGCCATGTACCATTACCGTATGGCACACCGTCTGCTTGAGCTGGGCGTGCCTATCCTGCCCCGCGTAATCACCGAACTTGCCCATTCACTTACCGGAATTGACATCCATCCCGGAGCCAGGATCGGTGAGTTCTTCAGCATAGACCACGGTACCGGAGTGGTTATTGGCGAGACTGCTATCATTGGCAATCATGTTCAACTGTATCAGGGCGTTACGCTTGGTGCCAAGAGCTTTAAGTTTGATGAGAACGGCAATCCCATCAACGTTCCGCGCCATCCTATCATTGAGGATAATGTGGTCATATACTCCAACACATCGGTACTTGGCCGCGTGACTATTGGGCATGACACTATCATTGGCGGTAACGTCTGGCTTACTCAGGACCTTCCGCCCCACTCCAAGTTCTTCCAAAACCGTGAGCGATAACCGCTCACGGACTGTTGGCTATTAGCTATTAGCTATTGGCCCTTAACCTTAAGCGGCCCTCTGGGCCGAAAGTAACGCACCGGATGGAAGCCAAAAGCCAATAGCTAAAAGCCAAAGTTTAAAAATAGCGTAGCTATTTGCTCAAAAAACACTATCTTTGCAACTCGAAAAAAATAAACCAAAACCATATAATTATGACAATTGACCAATTCAACTTCGCCGGAAAGAAAACTTTCGTACGCGTAGACTTCAACGTTCCTGTTGATGAGAACTTTAACATTACAGACGATACCCGTATCGTAGCTGCAATGCCTACCCTCAAGAAGATCATCGCCGATGGCGGTCGTCTTATCATCGCTTCACACATGGGTCGTCCCAAAAAGAACCCGGATCCCAAGTACTCACTCAAGCACATCCTGAAGCATGTTTCAGAGTGCCTTGGTGTTGATGTTAAGTTCGCTGAGGATTGCGCAAAGGCTCAGGAGCAGGTTGCCGCTCTTAAGGACGGTGAGGCTCTGCTGCTTGAGAACGTTCGTTTCTATGCTGAGGAAGAGGGCAAGCCCCGTGGCATTGAAAAGGAGGATCCCGCATACGACGCTGCCAAGAAGGAGCTCAAGGCTGCTCAGAAGGAGTTCGCCAAGACTCTTGCTTCATATGCTGACGTTTATGTAAACGATGCATTCGGTACCGCTCACCGCAAGCACGCTACCACAGCTGTTATGGCTGACTACTTTGATGCTGACCACAAGATGTTCGGCTATCTGATGGAGAAAGAGGTTGTAGCTGTTGAGAAGGTGCTCAATAACTCAGTTAAGCCTGTAACCGCCATCATCGGTGGTTCAAAGGTATCTTCAAAGATCACCATCATTGAGAACCTGCTGCAGAAGGTTGACAACCTGGTTATCATTGGCGGTATGGCTTACACATTCGTTCTGGCTAAGGGCGGTAAGGTTGGTAACTCACTCTGCGAGCCCGATCAGGTTGATGTTGCTCTGGCAGTTCTCAAGAAGGCCGAGGAGCTTGGCGTAAAGATTGTTCTGCCCGTTGACTGCCTTGCAGCCGATAAGTTTGACAACGAGGCCAACACTCAGGTTGTTGACAACAACAACGTACCCGACGGTTGGGAAGGTATGGATATAGGTCCTGCTTCAGCCAAGGCAATGGCAAGCGTAATCGAGTCATCAAAGACCATCCTGTGGAACGGTCCTGCCGGTGTATTCGAGTTCAGCAACTTCCAGGCCGGTACAAAGGCTATCGCTACTGCTGTTGCCAACGCTACTTCAAAGAACGGCGCATTCTCACTTGTTGGTGGCGGTGACTCCGTAAGCGCTGTTAAGCAGTTCGGTTTTGCCGATAAGGTATCATACGTATCAACCGGTGGCGGTGCTCTTCTGGAGGCTATCGAGGGTAAAGTTCTGCCCGGTATAGCTGCTATCAAGGGATAATTCCAATAATTTTTATATCTTTGAAACCGCTGGAGCCATTCTCCGGCGGTTTCTGTTTTTAATTACTGACAATGACAGCAGATGAGGATTTAAAAAGGCGTGCCGCGCAGATTAAGGATCTGCTGCTTTCGTCACGGCTTAAGGAGGCTCTGGAGCAGATTCAGATGCAAATGACGGGTGTATCGGACTGGGCGGCCACATCCAGGTTTGAGGACATAGACCGTTCATACCATTATATGCTACAGTATTTTGGTCAGGGTTCGCCCGATGAACACCGTACAGACCTGTATCATCAGCTTATACGCCGTGCCATCCTGCTCAATGACCAGGTCCTGCAGGCCCGCATGCAGCCCGAATCCATGCTGCTCTATTATCAGCACCTTCGTTCAAGTCTTTCCAGGACTGAGAATATTGAAGGCCTACGCATTGCCCTTGAATCATTCACTGAGACAAATGATGTTGCCGCTCACGAACATATCCTGGGAATTCTGTTTGACCTTATCTGGACCAACGGACAGTGGAGTTCAAGCGATTCAACATCGCTATTGGAACTTATTGATTCTCCGCTTATTATCGAGGATGATTCGGCCCTTGTGGTAAGTGCCGTTACGCTATCTCTTTTAGAGCGTTTTGATCCGCTTAAATGCCTGTTCCTTTGTCAGGCGGCACAGAACCTGAGCATGGTTGTATCAATCCGCGCACTGACCGGGTTGGCAATTGCTCTTACCGGATACAGTGACATCCTTCCCTATTTCCCTGAAATAAAGGACCGTATTGCAATCCTGTCCGATGAGCCTGGCATCAGTGAGCGTATGCTTAAGGTCCAGATGGCATTGCTGTTGTGCCGCGAGACCAAGGAGATTGACCGCCGTATGCGTGAAGAGTTCATTCCCACCATGCTTCGTAACCCCAAGTTGGGCGACCTTATGCGTGAGGAACTTGAACGTGATGACGTAAGCCCCGACTGGAACGAGTGGATAGAGAAACCTGAAATAAAAAACAAGCTCATACAGATGACCGAACTCCAGATGGAGGGCGCCGATGTCTATATGAGCACCTTCTCAAACCTTAAGAACTATCCGTTTTTCCGCCAGATTCATAACTGGTTCCGTATTTTCAGCATAGAGCAGCCCGATGTGGCGCATAGTCTGGGCAAAAACATAATCAAGTCGGCAATAGGCAAGTCCATGCTTTCAAGCGGCATGTTCTGCAATTCTGACAAATACTCTTTTGCGCTCACTTTTTCGCAAATTCCGGAACAGCAGCGCGACATGATTATGGCCCAGGTCGATGAGCAGGTGCATGAGGAACTGCAGGATTCCAAATCGGACAGCATTCCGTCTGACCTTAAGGAAAACTATGCAGCCCGTCAGTACGCCCAGGACCTGTACCGTTTCTTTAACCTGTTTTCACGCAGACACGAGTTCAGGAATCCTTTTGATAGCGACCTTAATCTGTTATCGGACAACACGTTATCAATTCTTGTTAAAGCCGATGAATCGGTCAGGACAATAGCTGTTTGGCTGCTTGGCAAGAACTATTATCCCGAGGCCGTACAGGCATACAGGCTTATGGAAGAGAACGCAAACCCCTACTCCGCCGACTACCGTTTTTACCAGCAGATGGGATATGCCCAGCAGCGTATTCAAAAGTACAACGATGCTCTTGAATCATACCGCAGGGCCGATCTGCTGCAGTCCGATAACGGCTGGACGCTGCGTCATATGGCACAGTGCCTGCGCCTTACATCGCATGCGGCCCAGGCCTTGGAACTGCTCCTCCAGGCTGAGAAACGTGATTCGGACAACATGTCGCTACAAATCCAGATAGGAGACTGCCTGGTTGACCTTAAACGTTATGACGAAGCCCTGACCCGTTTCTTTAAAGTGGATTACCTTAAGCCCGATTATCCTAAAGCGTGGCGTGCAATAGCCTGGTGCGCTTTTCTGGCAGGACGTATGGACAGGGCAAAAGAGTATTATGAAAAGCTTTTGAACGCCAAACCCACCGGGATAGACTGTCTGAATGCCGGCCACGCATGGCTGGCTGACGGTGATATCCAGCGGGCAATATACCTGTACCGTCAGGGCCGTGACAAACTGGGGGCCGATACTTTTGAAACCGAATTCAGGAAAGACAGTGAGATACTGATTGACAAGGGTATAAATGAATCAGACTTCCCGTTGCTGCTTGACCTGCTGTGATTGTGAAATAAAATTCAAAAAAAGACTTAACTTTTTGTTACTTTTGCAATCTAATAAACAGTGACAACAATAACCAAATAACCAATTATATTAAAATGACAGCCAATAGACTTTTCAAATGCGTAATGCTGCTCATGGCATTCGCTTTGGTTCTGTCCACACAGAACATCTCCGCTGCTAAAAAGGTCCAGGAAGGCCCTGTTAAAGCTTCGCAGCGTTTTGTGCATAACTACGGTGGCCGAGGCAACCCTTACCTGCCCCTTTGGGAGCATGTACCCGACGGCGAGCCCAAGGTATTTGAGGATCCTGACCGTCCCGGTCACTATCGTGCATATATCATAGGTTCACACGATGTTAGTGCCAACCGTTACTGCGGTCCCGATATCCGTATCTGGTCTGCACCTATTGAGAACCTTAACGAGTGGCGTGATGACGGCCCCGTATTCACTTATCAGGCAGCCAACGGCCGTTGGGACGTAATGTACGCTCCTGACCTGGTTGAGGTTATCGAGAAGGACGCCAAAGGTAAGAGCAAGAAAGTTTATTATCTGTATCCCCATAGCCGTGGTCCCCGTCGTGAGGCAATGGTCTGCAAGGGTGACCGTCCCGATGGCCCCTTCACTCCCCTGAACCTTGATGAGAATGAGGCAGCCATAGCAGGTAGCTGCATCGGCTTTGACCCCTCGGTATTCATTGAGAAGATTACAGATCAGAATGATCCCGATTACGCAAAGGGCTTCCGTGCTTATGCATATTGGGGCTTCCAGCACTCAACAGGTGCACAGCTTGACCAGGAGACCATGTACTCCGTACGTCCAGGCACCACTCCTGTAGATCCCCTGCTGCCTGCCAGCTCACGCTACGGTGTGGTACGCGACCGTCAGGGAACCGTATATTCAGCTCTTGCCGAAGGCCAGAACCCCGGTGAGTTCAATTTCTTTGAGGCATCATCAATCCGCCAGGTAGGTAACAAATACGTGATGATATTCTCCGGTTACTCAGGTCCTGACTACGGTCTGGGTTCAACCAACTCAGCTCTGCGTTACTGCTATGCAGACTCTCCTCTGGGTCCCTGGAAGAGCGGTGGCGTAGCTGTCGATTCACGTGGTGTAACCCTGAATGAGGATGGTACCAAGCTTATGACCAGCAACTTTGCTCACAATACACACGGTAGTATCCAGCAGATTGGCGACCAGTGGTACATTTTCTACCATCGTCCTCCAAGAGGCAACGGTAACGCCCGTCAGGCTATGGTTGCTCCTATCAAGATTGAGTGGGACGAGAAGCCGGTTTCCGAAGGTGGTAAGGTTGTTCTGCACGGATATGATCCCTATGCTCCCGATGAAATCTGGGAGGCCAAGGCTTCGAACGGTGACTGCTACAGCGGTGCCGAGGTTACATCCGAGGGATTCAACATTTACGGTCTTCCCCCATATGCTTACTATTCAGCAGGTTATGCTTGCGTATTCATGAACAAGGAAGGCGGCCAGAACCGCAACTCTCTGCAGGACAACTGGGATATCTGGAACAACGAGCAGGTTTGCAACGTTGACGCAGGCGATATTATCGGTTACAAATACTTCGGTCTGGGTGGTCTTAAGAAAGACAGCAAGGGAGTTGAGGCATTTGACGGCACAACCTCCAAGTTGCACTCATCATTCAACATATGGTTCAAGCGTACAGCCGGTGAAGGCGGTATCACTGTAAAGGTCATGATGGACGGTCCTTGGAAGAACGACGTTTGGAAAGGAAAGGAGATCGGTAAGATCAAGATTCCGGCCAACTCACCCGTTGACAAGATTGAAAAGTATACAGTCGATGTATCAGAGTTTGTTGATGATGTACAGGGCAAGCACGCCATCTACCTGGTATTTGACGCTGCTATCGATGGTGCTATCGGTCAGTTCTACGGCTGCGGATTCAACACCAAGACCACATCACTCAAGCGTCCTGTACCTCCCACCCTTAACGTAAAGATTGGTGGTAAGGATATTGAGCTTCCCGCAGAGCCTATTCACTCAAATGACAACAACGGCTACACTGACAACACTCACTACGAGATGGATTACAAGCTGGAGCCCGGCCAGAAGTCAAAGGTATCTGTAGAGTGCCTCTGGTCAACAATGCAGTTCTGGGTAGAGCAGATCAAGGGTGATGAGGGCACCGCCGTTATCACTGCCGAGTACCTCTTCCCCGGTACCAACAGCAAGCAAACCAAGGTCTACAAGATCAACATCTCAAAGTAAATTGAAAATTGAGAATTGAGAATTGAGAATTAAAAAGAACCTGCGTTTCCACGTAGGTTCTTTTTTGCACATAGGACCCGTGCCATAGCGAACGGTAGTGAGCGTGTTTACGGAGTAAACTAAAAATAGGTTGGTTGACCAAGCGGGTCCGGGTGGTTTGAATCCCTCTTCTGGAGAAAAAATTAGGGCCGCGTTAAGCGACCCTTTTTTTGCGGAAGAAGAGGGATTCGAACCCCCGGACCCGTGAAGGTCAACGGTTTTCAAGACCGCCGCATTCGACCACTCTGCCATCCTTCCAAACTAGGCACAGAGTATTTGAAAGATTTGCTCTGGGGGCCGATGCCGCATCGCAGGAGGAGGTCAACTCCAACGTACAGAAAGGCATAATGATTAAGGGCACAAACCTTTGGGTCCTTATATTTGCCATATTCATTGCCTCGCTTGGCCTTAACACCAACTCTACCGCAGTAATTATAGGCGCCATGCTCATATCCCCTCTTATGGGTCCTATCATAGGAATGGGTTATTCAATGGGCGTGTATGACTTTGCACTGCTCAAGGAATCATTCCGCAACTTTATCATAATGATTGTGGTAAGCCTTATCACATCGGCCATTTTCTTTACTCTCCCGCTTATCAGCGCTACACAGAGTGAGCTGTTGGCCCGAACCCAACCTACCACATATGACATACTGATTGCACTCTTTGGCGGTCTGGCAGGTATGGTTGCGCAAACCCGTAAGGACCGAACCGGCACCGTCATTCCAGGTGTTGCTATTGCGACAGCCCTGATGCCTCCGCTCTGCACGGTGGGTTACGGACTTGCAACATTCCAGTTCCGATTTATGCTGGGTGCCCTTTACCTGTTTACCATAAACTCCATATTCATTGCCCTGGCATCGTTCATTGTCACCAGAGTAATGAAATTCAAGATGATAGGTGAACTTGACCCGTTAAAGATCAAGAAACTTAAGAGCGCAATGATTGCCGTGATTATTCTTGTAACATTCCCCAGCATCCTGATAGCCATCTCCATCATCAAGCGTTCAAACTTTGAGGCCAACTACAAACACTTTGTCGAGGAGGCGTTCAATTATGACAACACATTTGTGGTTGAATCATCGGCCGAATACAATCCCGGACGCAAAAAACAATCCGTAATTGAGGTGCGTCTGTTTGGCGAACCGCTATCGGAGAATGTGGTAAACAATATCCGCGGACAGATGTCAAGCGTTTATCATCTGCCCAAAGTTGACCTGGTAGTACGGCAGTCCAACCAGGAGGGCGGCGGAATAGCCATTACGGCCCTGCAAAGCAACTATACCGATATGCTTAACGAAAAGAACCTGCAGATATCACGCCTGCAGGAGCAGTTGTCGTCCATTCGTGCCGTCGATACACTGGCCGTAAGCAATATGACCCGTGAACTTGGCATATTTGTACCTCAAATAGACGATATGTCCATGTCACGCCACATATCATACAACACAAACGGCACCCCAACAGATACAACATATCTGTGCATCATCAAGTTCCAGCAGGATATTGAGGAACAGCCCGATATGGACCTGATAAGACATTGGCTCACCAATAGGACTGGCACAGCCAACATTAAGATACTTGTTGAATAAACCATTCAAATACAATGATTTACCCTGACAACTTTGAACATAAGACCGGTTTTGACGAAATAAGGCAGATGCTTTCTGACCGATGCATCTGTCCTCTTGGAGCGCAGCTAGTCCAGGAGATGCAGTTCCTAACCGATTTTGGTCCTGTCGAAAAGGCATTGGACCAGACTATGGAGTTTGTCAGGATACTCACCCAAGGCAAGTCTTTCCCCGACCAGAACTACCACGACCTGCGCGAGGCTCTGGCCCGAATCAAGGTCATCGGCACCTGGATGGACGAGACCGAACTGCTGGGTTTGTGGCGCTCGTTGGAAACCATTAGCGGAATAGTTGAATTCCTGAATAAAGAAGAGAATCAGGGCCTATACCCCAACCTGTCGGAACTGGCATCAAGCGTGGCGCTTTTCCCGGCAATAACGCAGGGAATAAGCCGCATATTGACCAAATTCGGCAAGCTGAAGGACAACGCATCGCCCGAGCTGTACCGCATACGCATGGACCTGGCCAACACCTCATTCAGCATTTCACGTATCCTGAACGGTATCCTTAAACAGGCCCAGGCCGATGGATATGTCGAAAAGGATGCCGCTCCGACCATGCGTGACGGCCGTCTGGTACTCCCCGTTGCTCCTGGACTCAAGCGCAAGATTCGCGGAATTGTTCATGACGAGTCTGCATCGGGCAAAACCGTATTTATTGAACCGGAGGAGGTGGTCGAGGCCAACAACCGCATTCGCGAACTTGAGGCCGATGAACGCCGCGAGGTTACCCGCATCCTGATTGCATTCACTGATTCAATACGCCCGGAAATTCCGTCAATACTGGAGTCATACGCATTCATGGCTCAGATAGACTTTATCCGCGCCAAGGCTCGTCTGGCAATTGATTTTGACGGATGCAAGCCCATTCTTGAACACAAGACCGTGGTTGATTGGGTCCAGGCCGTGCATCCGCTGCTCAAGCAGTCCCTTGCAAGACATGACAAGACAGTGGTCCCTCTGGATATTGATCTGGATTCAAAGAACAGCATATTGCTTATATCGGGCCCCAATGCAGGCGGTAAATCGGTCTGCCTTAAGACCGTAGGATTGTTGCAGTACATGCTCCAATGCGGAATTCCAGTGCCGATGCGACCCAACAGCCACGCCGGCATATTCAAGAGCATTTTCATAGACATAGGCGATGAGCAGAGCATTGACGACGATTTGAGTACCTACTCCAGCCACCTGCTCAACATGAAAAACATGCTCAAGTATGCCGATAACCGCAGCCTGATACTTATTGATGAGTTTGGAAGCGGTACCGAACCCGGAATAGGCGGTGCCATAGCCGAGGCCGTCCTGTCACGGTTTAACCGCAACCGCGTGTTTGGCATAATCACCACCCACTATCAGAATCTTAAGCATTTTGCCGATGGCAACGAAGGCATTCGTAACGGCGCCATGCTTTACGACCGCCATCTTATGCAACCCCTTTATATTCTGCAGATTGGAAATCCCGGCTGCTCGTTTGCCGTTGAGATTGCCCGCAAGATAGGTCTGCCCGAGGATGTGATTGAGGATGCCACGCAGATTGTAGGCCGCGATTACGTGAATGCCGACAAGTATCTGCAGGATATTGTCCGTGACAAACGTTATTGGGAAAACAAGCGCCAGAACGTGCATCAGCTTGAAAAACAGCTTGACCAACAGATTGAGCAGCACCGTCAGGAACTGGAATCACTGCAAAAGGAACGTAAATCAATCATTCGTGAGGCCAAGGAGAAAGCCGATCAGCTTATCCAGGACTCCAACGCCATGATTGAGAACACAATACGCACCATCAAGGAGGCTCAGGCCGATAAGGAACTTACCCGTCTGGCACGTCAGGAGCTTACCGAATTCAAGGAGACCATTGATGACCGTCAGGCCAACTCCGAGGAGGAACTCAAGATACAGCGCAAGATGGAGCGCATCCGCCAAAGTCAGGAGCGCCGCGACCAACGCAAGCGTGACAAACTTAAGGAGCATCGCCCACAGCCCGCTGCCAACGCACCGGATGGTAGCCTCGCACCGGATGGCAGCCACGCACCGGATGGCAGCCAACGCCAAAGCCAACGCCAAAGTCAAACCATCAAGGTTGGTGACACGGTCCGCCTGGCCGGTCAGACCCAGGTTGGCGAGGTTATATCGGTCAACAAGAGCGATGTTACCGTTGCATTCGGCCTTATCAAGACATCGGTCAAGGCAAACCGTCTGGAGCCGGCTCAGCCTGTCAAGGTTCAGGATGTCCGCACCGCCACATATGTGAGTAAACAGACCCACGATGACATATACAACCGCAAACTGGCTTTCAAGCCCGATATTGACGTGCGCGGCATGCGGGGTGATGAGGCAATCCAGACTGTAATGCACTTTATTGACGATGCCACGCTCATCGGCATGAGCCGCGTCCGCATCCTGCACGGCACGGGCAACGGCATACTGCGCAACCTTATCCGCCAGTATCTGCACACCGTTCCCGCCGTCAAGGACTACCACGACGAGCACATCCAGTTTGGCGGCCACGGAATAACAGTAGTAGACCTTGGGTAAAATTGAGATATGAAGAAAATTGGTCCACATGTATCGGCTTCGGGAGGCGTTTTCAACGCTCCCATCAACGCAGTTTCTGTTGGGGCTTCGGCCTTTGCTTTGTTTACCAAGAACCAGCGGCAGTGGTTTAGTACACCTCTGCAATCTGCTGAAATTGAACGGTTTAAGGCTGAGGTTTTGAAGTCAGGAATTGAGGCTCGATACATACTTCCTCATGACAGTTACCTTATAAATCTGGGCAGTCCTGATCCTGAGGGATTGGAAAAATCACGCTCATCGTTCCTTGAAGAGATGCAGCGTTGCGAGCAGTTGGGTCTTACCATGCTCAACTTTCATCCCGGCAGTCACCTCAAGCAGATTACCCCCGAGGAGTGCATGGACCGTATAGCCGAGAGTATCAATATAACCCTTGAAAAGACCAGCGGCGTAACTGCAGTAATCGAGAACACCGCAGGACAAGGCTCCAACATCGGTTTTGCATTCTGGCAGATAAAGCGTATCATTGACGGTGTGGCCGATAAATCCCGCGTGGGAGTGTGCATCGACACCTGTCATACCTACACCGCCGGCTACGACCTTAAAAACGCCTATGAGAGCGTCTGGGAAGAGTTTGATAACGAGGTTGGAATGAATTACCTGCGCGCCATCCACCTGAACGACAGCAAGAAAGAGCTAGGGTCCCGCGTAGATCGCCACGACTCCATCGGCAAAGGCTTCCTCGGTCTTGACTTCTTCAAAAAGATCATGCAGGATAAGAACTTGGATCACATCCCCTTCATCCTGGAAACCCCCGACGAAACTCTCTGGCCTCAAGAAATCACACTCCTCCACTCCCTGGAGCAGTAAACCCAGAGGGGCACAAAGGGGACGGTTCTTTTTGTGCCCCTAGTTACAACACCTCCTAGAGCCATATTTAGGGGCACAAAAAGAACCGTCCCCTTTGTGCCCCTCGGTGCCGCTCTAAATCACTGAGCGTTTTTTTCGTCTTCTTCAAGCTGACGGATGAATTCCGTGGGACTGACGCCGTAATACTGCTTAAAGGTGGTTGAGAAGTGCGTCTGAGATGAGAATCCCACGCTATAAGCAATCTGAGAAACATTTACGCGCTTTTCCTTGAGCAGCTTCATAGCCTGCTGCATACGGATATTCTGAAGGAATCTTGCAGCCGAGAACCCGGTAAGCTCCTTAAGCTTGCGGTGCAGCTGAGTACGGCTCAACCCCACCTCATCGACCAGCTGCGTAATATTGAAATCGCTGTTTGAGATATTCTTGTTTACAATAGCCATCAACCGTTTCATAAACAGCTCGTCACTGGACTCAAAATTGACCGGCGTAACCTTTTCGGCCTGTTCCTGCTGCCCCGAGTACTTGCCCTTAACAATCAGACGGTTGTTGATCAAATTAGCCATGACCGATTTCAACTCGCTTATATAGAACGGTTTAGGCAGATAACTATCGGCTCCGGTATCAAATCCCATCATGCGGTCCTGCAATTTGTTTTTACCCGATAACATAATGACCGGAATATGACTTACCAGCGAATTGCCCTTAAGAGCCTTGACCAGCTGCATACCGTCCATCTCGGGCATGACCACATCGGTAATGATAAGGTCCGGCATCTGCGATACCGCCAGCTTAAGGCCCTCGTTTCCGTTACGTGCGGTAATTATCTTATAGCTGTGCTTAAGGCTGTCCGAAAGGTAATCCAGCATGGAATCGTCATCATCCACAACCAGCACTTTAATAGTACCCTTGGTCTGATTTGTATCCTGCGGCTCATCAAAATCCATACTTGTCCTGGTACGTTCAAGCTGCTGACGCGATGTCTGTTCGGCATCCACAATATCCTCCTGCGGGATATGCTTGTTTCCAAGCGGCAGTCGGAAAGAGAACACGCTTCCGCTCTGTCCGTCAATACGGTTGCCGGCCTTAATGGTTCCATGATGCATATTAATAAGCATCTGACTGTAATTCAGGCCGATACCCATACCCATTGTAGTACTTGTAAGCTTATTGTCGGCACGGTAAAAACGCTGGAAAATCCTGTTTATATCCTCCTTGTCCAACCCCACTCCGGTATCAGTTATTGACACCTCAACATAGTTGTGAAGCGGCCCGCTATCGTGGTCATCGGTCCCCACCTCAAGATTGATCTCTATTGAGCCATCATCGGGGGTATATTTGAACGCATTTGACAGCAGGTTCATCATTACCTTGTCTATACTGTCGCGGTCTATCCACACCGGCTGCTCAACCATGGAGTGATTAAAGCTGAAATTAATGTTCCTGCGCTCGGCAGTCTGAGTGTACAGCTCAAAAGGTCCCATAAGGAAATTAACAAGGTCCGTCTCGGCAAAATGAAGCTGCATCTGGCCCTCGTCGTACTTACGCATATCCAACAGCTGGTTAATGAGCGACAGGATCCTGGTTGAGCTGCGGTGCATCTGACGCAGGTTTGACTGGATTTCGGGCGCCAGGCTGTCATCCCTGAGCATATCCTCGAGCGGCGATATCACCATAGTCATAGGAGCGCAAATCTCATGCGCTACATTAATGAATGACTGGAACTTGGCCTCATCCATCTCCCTCTCGCGGCTCTTGCGGCGCAGCAGGATAATCACCATCATGATAGCCAGCACAATGATCACATAAATGCAAATTGCGACCGATGTAGCATACCACGGGGCCTCAATCTTGATGATATATGTCTTTGGGTTCGATACAATGTCATTCAGCCTGGCCCTGACAGAGAGCGTGTATCGGCCAAAACCAAGCTGCGAGAACGTGAATCGGTTCAATCCCGCCGGGTTGCTGGTCCATTCGTTCTTTTCGGGGTTCAGGGAGTACTCGTAAATAAGACTCATCTCGTCGCCGTAATTGAGCGTACTGAATTCAAGGGTGAACGAATTGTCCCTGTATGCCAGCCTGAAGAACTCCGATACATTGAGCGGTTTTTCCGAAATCTTTTTGCCGCCCGACAACGATTCCGATGTAATTCGCTGACCGTTAAGGTAAAAGCCCGTCAGGATAGGCCTGTTGACCGATGACTCGGTGGTAATCCTGTAAGGCCAGAACGATGTAATACCTACGTTGCTGCCAAAATACGCCTTGTCATCGGTCGATGAAAATGCCGAAACACGGTTAAACGCCTTTTCCTCGGTGTAGTATCGGCTTACCTCGTAATCCTCGGGGTTTATGCGGTTAATGCCACCGGGGGTTGCAACCCAAATGTAGCCGTCGTTATCCTTTACAATGCCTCTTATATCGTCACTCGAGAGGCCCGATGCAGTATTGAGCAGGCGTGCATCGCCGTTCCGGGAATTGTACACAATCAGGCCCTTGGTGGTGCCGAACAGCATCACACCCTCCTTTTGTTCCATTATGCACGAACAGCCCGATGTACCCATAACAGCCTGCAGTTTGCTGTTGTTCAGGAATGTATTGTTCACAATATCAAAGCAGTCGGCACCATTGTCATGACCTATCCACAGGCGGTTGTAGCTGTCCACAACCATGATATGGATCCAGTCATTTGAAAGCCACTGACCGTTCTTGCCGCTCTTGGCAAATGTTGTGTACAGTTCCGTCTTCATGCTATTGGGATCCAGACGGCTGAATCCGTTGCCCTGTTCAGAGTAATAGATACGCCCCTGAATATCCTCGGCTATCGATGACACATTGGAATAGTCATCACGCACCACGGTCCTGAGCATTCCGTTGTTGGTATTGAGCAGAGCCAATCCTCCACTGGGTAAACCGGCCCAGATCCTGTTACGGCTGTCACGGAACAGACAACTTATATAAGGAGAATTGCGTCCGTCTTTCAACACTCGTCCGTCACTTGACAGGCAGGTAAGACCGTTGTTGTTATATCCAACCCACAGACGGCCTTGTGTATCGGTCACCATTGCCGTTACTGTACCGGACACATCCTGCTGATAATCAGCAAATTTCCAAAAGTCAAAATCATTCCTGTCCTTTGTTACCAGAATCAGGTCCGATATAAAGCAACCCATCCATCTGTTGCCTGATTTATCCATGTAATAGGCACTCACGTCCAGCTTTTCCAGGCTTCGGTCCGATGGCTTAAGCTCCACCCGTTCCAGCCTGCGTCCGTCAGCCAGTGCCAACAGGCCTTTACCGCGCAGGGATATCTTAAGTCCCTCTTTATCAAGAAAAGAGTGAGTTATTTCCCATAAGCCCTCATCGGGAGTTATCCTGTCCAGCCTTCGCCTTGCAGGATCCCACACAAACAGATGGTTGTTCGTTGAAATGTACACCAAACCGTTCTGGTCGCAGTTAAGGCCCGTAATACCGCCGTCAATCACGTCACGGCGGAATTCCGTTATCTTATCGGTCTTGGGATCATATAAAAGTACTCCCACATTAGTGCCTAACCAGATTGTTCCCTCCTGATCCTCCAATAACGTACGGTAAATAATCTGTGTCTCGGAATGTGTATTGATACTCACCACGCTGTTAAGCTGGTCCGGACTCGCGGGATCGACCCAATAAATACCGCCGCCCTGTGCAGTAATCCATATCTTTCCGTCACTGAACTGACTTATTTTCTGGACATAATGGGCACGGTCACCCGGAAATCTTACGGTATGGAAACTCTTTTCACTCGGGGTAAGATATTGCAGGCCTCGGTTGGTTCCTATCCATAATGTTCCATCCAGGTCAACATACAGACTGCGCACATAGTTGCTCATAAGTGACAGAGAATCATTGTCATCATGGTAGAATTGATTAAAATGGTATCCGTCGTAGCGGTTAAGACCGTTCTCGGTTCCTATCCACATAAAACCGGACAGATCCTCGCAGATGGCATGGAAACGGTTGTCCGACAGCTGTCCTATTGAATAACGGTAAGTTCTTTGCGCATAAGTTGCTGATGCAAGAAACATTACCGCCAAAAGTGCAAATATGTGTTTAAGCATATGTGTTGTAATCAGGTTGAAACATCACAAAGATAATCCAATATTTCCGGATTTGATTTCGCTAAAAACTCAAATATGCGTACCTTTGGTTTGCAATAAGCAATTAACAATTAAAACCAAATAACTATGAGAATTAAATGTGCATTTCTTACAGCAGTCCTGTCAGTATTGACAATCAGCACGGCCAGCGCCGGTAAGCATTGGGTAGCAACATGGGCCACCGCCGAACAGGTGGTTGAACCTCACAACTGCCCCCCTGCCCCGGGTCTTGAAAACAACTCTATCCGTCAGATTGTCCAGACATCCATAAGCGGCAAGATAGTACGCGTAAAGTTTTCAAATGAGTTCAGCCAGGGTCCTGTTACCATAAACGCAGCCGAGATTGCTCATGCAGCAACCGCAGGTTCCAGCAGTGACATTGTTGCCGGAACCCAGGTAAGCCTCACTTTTAATGGCAGCAAATCCGTTACCATTCAGCCGGGTCAGTTGGTTACATCGGACCCTGTAAAGTTCCCCATGGGCATTCGTCAGAACGTGGCCATCACAATGCATCTCGGTCAGGCTTCATCGACCAGCGTTACCGGTCATCCGGGTTCACGTACCGATTCTTATCTTATTGAAGGTCAAGGTTCTGACTTTTCAAACGCAGTCAAGACCGCTCACTGGTACATAATTAACGCCATTGAGATCAAGGCCGAAAAGAAAGCCCGCGCCGTTGTGGTTCTTGGCAACTCCATTACCGATGGCCGCGGTTCAACCACAAACCAGCAGAACCGCTGGACCGACAACCTTTCACGCCGTCTGCTGGCCAACAAAAAGACCAGCCGTGTATCGGTCCTGAACATGGGTCTTGGCGGCAACTGCATTCTTAACGGCGGCCTTGGCCCCACCGGCAAGAGCCGTTATCCGCGTGACCTGTTCCAGCAGGAGGGCGTAAAGTATATCATCCTGTTTGAGGGTGTGAATGACCTTGGCGGTTTTGGCGATGCCACAGCAAAGGCAAAGCAGATAATTGAGGTTTACAAGCAGATCATAAACGAGGCGCACGAGCGCGGAATTCTGGTTTACGGTGCTCCTGTAATGCAGTTCAAGGGCAACAATTACTACAGCGAGAACCACGAGGCAGGGCGTCAGCAGCTTAACCAGTGGATTCTTTCCGGCGGTTATTTTGACGGAGTGATTGATTTTGACTCTGCAATGGCTAACCCCGATGATCCTGCTCAGCTCAATCCCAAGTATCTGTTTGAGAATGACTACCTGCATCCCAATGCCGAGGGCTACGTCCAAATGGGTAACTGCATTGACCTAAAACTCTTCGAAAAGTAATCCTTTCGAGTAGGCGCACAGCAGGGGCACAAAGGGGACGGTTCTTTTTGTGCCCCTAAATATGGCTCTAGAAGGTGTTGTAGCGAGGGGCACAAAAAGAACCGTCCCCTTTGTGCCCCTGCGGATTTAACATTCGGCAATTCTGGTAATAATTTTATGTGAATTACCAGAATAATATGAGAGCAAACCGATTATTTACAACATTTTCTGTAGTCCTGCTTTCCGCAGCATGCTTTGCACAGTTCCCCGGAAGAGGATTTCCTGGCGGAGGCGGATTTGGAGGAGGATTTCCGGGAGGATTTGGAGGACGTTTTCCTGTTCCTGAGCAACAGGAGGGCGGACAGATGCCTGGTTTTCTCGGTGGTGGAATGCCCATGGGCGGAGGATTTGGCGGAGGTTTTGGTATGAATGCCGAATACAACCCGGCGTCATCGGCCAACAACGTGGAGTTTACATCGTCCAACCTCCCGATAGTAATCATAGAGACCGACGACAAGACTCTGACCAACAGGCAGAAATCGGCCGCTACCATGAAAATAATTGACAACGGCAGCAAGCGCAACAAACTCACCGACACTCCAAACGGATACAACGGCAACATAAAGATCAAACTTCGCGGAAACTCATCGTTGTTCTTTGACCAGAAGCGCTTTACGCTTGAGACCGTCACCCCCGAGGGCAAGGCCAACAACGTTGAACTCCTGGGCATGCCGGCCGATAACGACTGGGTGCTGCTGGCTCCCTTCAATGACATATCCATGATGCGCGACCCCTTTGCATTCGACCTCTGGAACGAGATGGGCCACTGGGCACCGCGCAACCGTTATTGTGAGGTGGTCATGAACGGCCATTACATCGGTGTCTACATACTCTGCGAGAAGATTAAACGTGCCGAAAACCGTCTGAGCATAGCAAAACTCAAGAAGACCGATACCAGCGGCCTAGAACTCACAGGCGGTTACATAGTACGTATAGACCCGCCCGATGAAGGCGAAAAGTCATTCCAGTCCGAAGTTCCCGGCATCATCACCAGCGGTGGTATGGGAGGCTTTGGCGGCATGGGCGGATTCGGAGGTCCAGGCGGCGGATTCGGCGGAGGCCGTGCCACGGTTACCTGGAGTTACTTCTACCCCAAGTCCGAAAACCTTGCCCCCGAGCAGGAAAAGTACATCAGTGATTACATCAAGACAACCGAGAAAGTAATCCAGAGCGATAATTTTGCCGATCCCAAGGAGGGTTACGCCAAATATATCGACGTAGAGTCATTCGTGGACTACATAATCCATACCGAGCTCAGCCTGAATGCCGACGGCCTTAAGCGCAGCACCTACTTTTACAAAACCAAGCAGAATGCCGATGGCACCGGCGGCAAACTTCACGCAGGCACTGTCTGGGACTATAACCTGGCATACGGAAACTGCAATTTTGCCAATGGCAACAACATAGAGGCATGGATTTATAATGGCGGTGAGACCAACCCCACCCCTGCCATGTTCAAGCGCCTCATGGAGGATCCCGCATTCGTGGCTAAAGTCAAAGCGCGCTGGAAAGAGCTCCGCAAAGGCGTTTTGAGCATCGACAATATCAACAAATACATTGATAATCATGCCGCTCAGCTGGCCGAAGCAAAGGACCGTCAGTTTGCCAAATATCCCAACCTTCTGGTATCGGAATCAAGCAACCGCAACCAGGCAGCCCGTAACGGCGGATTCGGTGGAGGATTTGGCGGTGGTTTTGGATTCGGAGGCGGTATGGGAGGCTTCGGAGGAGGCTTTGGAGGCGGTGACGCTGTAGGAATGTTTGCCGCATACCGCGTGTCAAGCTATCAAGAAGAAATAACCATCCTAAAGAAATTCTTTGCAGACCGCATTGCTTTCCTTGACAAAAACTGGAAGTAATTAAACCATTTACCATATTTGGAGTCACAATATAAATCCTTAGATTTATAACCGTTATGCCAAATATGCTTAAAAAGATTCTGTCAGTACTGTTTGTCATCATGTTGTCTATCGCTGCAGCTGCCCAACCCGGCGGAGGCGGTGGCGGAGGAGGCGGCTTTGGTGGCGGCGGTGGCTTCGGCGGAGGCGGAGGCTTTGGCGGACCTGGCGGTGGTGGCCGTGGTGGTGGTGGCCGTGGTGGAGGCGGAAACTTTCAGGGTGGACGTGGCGGTGGCGGCGGTTGGGGCAACTATGCCGTCCTTAACGACAGCACCGAACTGGAAAGATTAAGCGGCAGCCTTACATTTGCCGAAGGACGTGGAGCAGGCAATGCCATCCGTGAAGATGACCTTAAAAAGCTTTTGGACTCAATTCAGTTCCAAAAATATGAGGTTGCCCAGAAAAAGTTCATTAGAGGAGACAAACAGGAAACCGTTGGAACTTTATTGGCAATTCCTACAGCAATTCTGGCACTTATTGCCGTAACCCACAAAGCCGAGGATGACCCGGAATTATCAAAAAAACTCTACATAATATCGGGCGCATTGGCCGTCCCGGCCCTATCTTTCTACTGCGCGGGACGCATTAACAGGGGAAAAGCCAAAAGGGCTTTGGAAACTATAGCCGATGACTATAACCGGGAACTGGAACTAAAAAGAGCAGCCAAACTCCTTCAGTTTGAGTTTGAACCCACTGTGCTCATCCCGTACAACACATCCCCCAGCCTAGGCCTGACAGTCAGCCTGAATTTTTAATCGCATCACAGTAGCACATCGAGGGGCACAAAGGGGACGGTTCTTTTTGTGCCCCTCTCTACAACACCTTCTAGAGCAATAATTAGGGGCACAAAAAGAACCGTCCCCTTTGTGCCCCTCGATGTGCGCCTCAATTTGCACCATTTTGCTTCAATTCTCTCGGACGTATGGAGATTCCGGCATGAAGAGGTAGCTCTTAATGTAGCCGCCGGCGTCAATCACCACTTTCTCAAAGACCGTGCCCGGTTCAATGGGACGGATGGTCAGAGTATGCTCACCCTTGGCTGCCTTGCCCAGCTGTACGCGGTCATCCTTGACGCGGGTTGCAACTGTGGGATAGTAAACAGAGTAAATGTTGCGCTGGTCCTCATTCAGACGCTCGTTGAACACAACCTCAACCTCATCGCCACCATCCAGGCTTACCATATAACGGTGTCCTTCAAGACGATAGAATGTAAGCGTTGCATTCACAGCAATTACGGCCGATAAATTCTCAACATCATCGGTCAGATTAAACTTGTATGTCATGCTGGCACCATCGGTAGGCTGGCTGTAAGGCATCAGAGCCACACCAGACAGTGTACGGCCCATGAACGGAATTGTTGTCCACTGAGCCGAACCGGCAGTAACGGGAGCCTGTGCGTAAAAATGTTCAGCCTCCATTGCCACTACGCCGTCCTTCTGCGTAAATACGTATCCGCCTACCTTATCCCCTACTTCAACGCGTGAAACCCTGGGCTGTGTATCGGCACGGAAATTATCGTTCCAAGATGTATAGCCAATGTGCTTCTGAATCATCATACCGTTCCACTTGCCGCCGGCCATCTCCTTATTATAATATGCGCACAGCTCGGCGTCACGCTTAAAGTCACGCTCGCAACGCTCTGCCCAGTAGTTGGCAGCCGGATCATTGTTTCGGGCCAGTTTCTGGTTCATTGCCTGGCTGTAATACATATCATAAATGTTACCCATTGCCTGAACGGGGAACAGGATTATCTGCTGATAAGCGTCACGATATTCAGGGCCGATGCGCAAGTACTGGCGCAAAGCCTCAGCCTCCAGACGTGCATAATCGTCGCAAACCTGCTCAAACTCACCGGTCTCAAGTGTGTAGTACTGACGTGCATCAAGCATCTCGGCGCTGATACGGCCGTTGTACTTACAGCACAGGTTCAGAATGCGTGCAGCCTCGGCAGCCTCCTCCTCGCCAAAGAACTCCTTGCAGAACTCATAAGTATGGTCAAGCAGGTTGTCAACCGTGAATGATGTGGGATTCCAGGCCATATCCAGGAACAGGGTTATAGGATACTCCATAGGCTTAAGATCACCTACGTTGAGCACCCAGATCTTGTCAACTCCGTAGTCATATGTAAGCTGCATCTGCTCCCAGAGGTGCTGTATGGGAGTGATGTTCAACCACTTGGAGTTACGCGGTGCACCCACGTAATCAACGTGATAATACATACCCCAACCGCCTTTGCGCTTGCGCTCCTCGGCATTAGGCAGACGGCGAATGTCACCCCAGTTGTCATCGGACAAAAGGATAATCACATCGTCAGGCACGCGCAGACCCTTATTATAATAGGTCTGAACCTCCTTGTAGAGTGCCCATACCTGCGGACGTTTCTCGGCAGGCTTGCCGGTAACCTCCTTTATAATCTGACGCTGGTCGGCGAACAGGCCCTCAAGCATCTTCATGTTGTCCTCGTCAGAACCTCTCAACTCAGCATCACCGTCACCACGCATACCTATAGTAATCAGGTCCTCGGTATCCTTGGCGCGCTCTACACCCTCACGGAAAAAGCGTTGCAGCTCCTGCTTATTGGTATTGTAGTCCCACTGACCTCCATAAGCCTTAGGGTTACGCGCCCACTCCTGATGGTTACGTGCCATAGGCTCATGATGGCTTGTACCCATAATCACACCCATGTCATTGGCTGTCTTTGAGTTCTCGGGATCATCGGCATAGAATGCCCAGTCCCACATTGCTGGCCACATAAAGTTGCCGCGCAAACGCAGAATCAGTTCAAAGCACTTGGCGTAGAACTCGTGTCCGCCGCGCTGTGTTCCAAACGTATTGGCAACCCAGGTGGTAAGGCACGGAGCCTCGTCGTTCAGGAAAATTCCACGATAGGTCACTGCAGGCTCACCTGCGGTATAAGTACCCTTGGCCAGAGAAATGTTGTCCTGATGCTCAATTGGCACATCTGCCCAATAATACCAGGGCGAAACACCAATCTGCTCTGACAGCTCATAAATACCATATATGGCGCCTCTCATATCGCTACCGGCAATCACCAGCGCCTCATCAATACCCTTGATTGGGTTCTCCACAACGGTCATGATGTACTTCTCGCGCTTGCCCTGCAGGTCCTTCTTGTTTATCTTCTTAGCCTTGATGACCTGGCTAATGAACTTGCTGTCCATTGTACCCACAATTACGGGCTTACCGCTAATGCCTGCTGCATCATAAATCACCTTAGCCTCTTGCCCTGCTACAGCCTTGAAATCCTTCTGCAAAGCCTTTAGAGCAATCTGAACGCCGCTCTTATCAGCCTCATCGGCCAGAATCTGCACGGGTTTGCCGTTCTCAATCAGCGTAAACCTGTCAGCTGATAACTCATTGAATGAAATGCCTTTGTTGTCGGCGGCTTGGGCCGATGCACACGTAAGCGCAATCACGCTTAGGACTAATAGAATCTTTCTCATACTATATTTGGTTGTATTGTTATTCTGTTTTGCGAAGTTAGGTATTTAACAGCGACTTTCCAAATGTTTTTTGGGTTATACCCTCCTGAAACTACGCGCTTCGCGCTATCCCTCCCACGCCTATGGCGCGGGCCCCTCCCGTTCACAGCGACACGGGCGTCGATGGTTTCCTGAGGGTATAACCCAAAAATCATTTGAAAAGTCTTAGCTCGTATTGGCCGGCAACTGCAAGGCGGTCGGATTTTATGGCAAGGGCACCTAGGATGTCGGGAGTGTTTTGGATGCGATCAATTACGGGTTGGAGGTCGTTTACGGTTTGGATGCGGTTGGCAAAGGCTGTCGCGTAGCTGTCGGCTAGCAGGACGTCTTTGCAGATTATCAGCATGGCATCGGCTCGGCCTAGGCTTAGGGAGGGGCCTACGGTGCCGCTGGAGGTGCAGATTCCTAGGGGGAAGGCCGATGCGGGGATGTGGAGCCCTACTCTTTCGGATAATGGGGACTGACCGGCAAAGACGCTTATATCCATGTCAGAACTTGCCTCGGCGTATATGTCACCTCCGTTCTCTACTATCACCTCTTTTACGGCAAACCTAATCTTTATAAAATCGGCTACACGCAGCGCTACGGCACCGGCTACGGCACTCATGGGGCCTATTCCGGTCTTGTGACTCACTCGTGACATCTCTTTTAGAATAGCAGGAGCTTCAAGACCTGCGTCATAGGGTGTCAGGGCAGCCTTATAGCCGGGATCCATGAGCAGATAGGCGTCCATTGTGCGGCGCAACTCCACGAGCGCCCCATACACTTCCTGCTCCATAGACGCAGAATAGGAGCCGCTGTCGACTCCTATCCAAAGATCTGATTCAAGGAACTTTACGCAGAACCAGCGTCTCTCGTCATTAGAGAAACGGCTGCGGTAGCTGCGTTCCTTGTATTCCATCAATCTGCAAATTCAATATGGAATAGTTTGAGCGGGCAAGACGTTATGCAGAGCTTGCAAACCACGCACTTGTCGGGCTGGAACTGCAACTTCCATGAAGGAGCGCTGATTGAGAGTGCCCCTGAAGGACAGGCCGATGTACATGCACCGCAGCTTACGCACTTGCTGTCATCAAAACTTATCTTTTTCTCAAGAGGACTTACATCTACTCCACTCTTCTGCATAAAGTCAATAGCCTTAGCTATATGATCAGAGTCCGAATCCAGCTCAAGCACCAACTTACCGCGACGACCGCCGTCAATATCGGCCTTGATGATGCTCACCATGATGTCAAACTTCTTAATCAGCTCATAGATAAGCGGGCGGCTGGCCTCGCCATCGGGGAATGATATAACTACTTTCTTTGTCATAACGTGCTGATTTACAAGTTTAAATCTTTAAGTCCCTGAAGTGATGTTCCGGTTGGCATGGGCCTGACAGGAGCGGTCAGTTCAAACTGTCCCTTCTCAATCCAATCCTTAAGTATGGCGGCAATCTTGCGTGCCTTATAAAGACTTGAAAGTGGAGCGGTATGGATCTTCTTACCCATGAATTCAATCTCACCGGAGCGCAGCTGCTCGTAATTCACCTTACCAATCAGGTCACCCTTCTGGCCGTAGTCCTCAATGAACGTATCAATCTGGCTGTTCCTTATGCTTACGCGGTGAGCTAGGTCCTCATCCAGCAGCGGAATTGGCACGCCCACTCCAACATACATCGTAACGCCATATTTCTCAAAGTATGCACCACGCAGGAACTCGCTCGACATCTCACGCATCTCACCCATCAAGGCCAATGTACGCGCATTGCCCATCGGTACGCCATACTCGTTAAGAGGCTTGCTGCAATTGAACTGAGTGCCGTTCCAAACCACATAACCCTGCGTTCCGCACAGGAAAATACGTGTTCCAAGACCGATGGTGCGGCATTCGGGATCATTCAGCAGTGGTGAAAGCTCACCAGCCGAACTATATGAAGCATTCTTCATACGCGGCAGAAGAGTGCCCATATAAGTATAGAGCGTGCGGTCTGTGGAGTTCACAGCCACATTGTAGTTCTGATATGCGTTACGCGGATTCATCAGGATTGCCTCGTTTATGGTCTTGAGGCTAATCATTGTCTTGATATGCTTGCGGGGATAGCAGTCTGTGCCCTTACCCCAGGCCTCAAGAGTCAGTTCCTTGCCATCAATCAGCTCCTGTATTATGTGCGCGCCGCCGTATGTGGGATTCTGCGGATTGCAGTCTGTTGCACCCACAAATGTATCCACTGCAGCCAGGCCGCCGCTTACAGGCACTCCGTTAATCTCAATCCTCTCCATGCGGATAGGTGGATTGGCGTGACCAAAGTTCAGGAACGCACCGCTTGAGCACATAGCCCCGAACGTAGCGGTAGTAACCACATCAACCTTCTCAAGAATCTCCTTGGGCGCCATCGTCTTGGCCATCTCCGATACCTCCTCGGCCGTCAGAACCACCGCCTTACCCTTCCGGATCTTCTCATTGATCTCCTCGTATGATTTTGTCATCTCTGAGTTTATTTAATTGCTCGCAAAGATAGTTATTTTTTTGGGTATGGCTCTTTCTTTTTACAACGCCGGAGTATCAGATTAGAGAGCCAGCACCTCCGGGCTACTCCAGACCCCTCCGGACCCTAAACGGCGAACTCCTCAGTCTTAGCCACCTACGGTGTCTAACCTTCGTCAAACAAGCGCCGTTCTTAACGGGATCCTCCAGGGCCTTCCGCTTACGCCCTCCGCTAATGGCTCTCTAATCCGATACTCCGGCTTACTGCAAAACAGAAAGAGCCGTGAGTTCGCCACAAAGAGAACAGTCCCAACTTTGTCATTTTGCTGTTAAATAAAACATAAGTATCTTTGCGGTATCTGATACCAGGGGGTATTCCGCTAGGCATATAGGTGTCAGGTTGGGATACCCCTTGTCGTTTGCAGATTATCCTTTTATAAACCAATAATATGTTTGCGCTATGGCAAAGAAAAACATTAAGAAAAAAGATGAGGTCGCAAAATGCGACCAGTTTGAAATCACAAATTGTGATGACTTAGACCATGCACCTCAGTTTGAATTGCAAAAAATGCACCTAGAAAAAATAGACATAACGTCTTTAATACGTGTTATTCGAGGCCAAAAGGTAATTCTTGATTTTGACTTGGCTATGCTGTATGGAGTAAAAACAAAGTATCTCAACCAGTCCGTCAAACGCAATATAGATCGTTTCCCTGATGACTTTATGTTTCAACTAACAAAAATAGAGTGGAATCTTTTGCGGTCACAAATTGCAACATCTCAAACAACTGAAATAGAGAGCGTTACAAGTTTGAGGTCACAATTTGTGACCTCAAACGAACGAGGTGGCACAAGATATGCACCTTATGCCTTTACCAACAATGGTGTTGGAATGCTGAGTAGTGTACTGAAGTCAAAAATTGCAATTGAAGTAAATAAGCGCATCATGCGCGCATTTACCGCAATACCGGATTTAATTAACAACAACACCTTGATGATGCAGCGCATCCTCAACATAGAACAACATCAAACAGAAACCGATGAAAAAGTCAATCAGATCCTAATTACAATAGAGGAACGCAAACCTAAACAACTTCCGGAACAAGTATTCAACTCAGGTTGCGTATGGGATGCATGGACATACGTATCAGACCTGATAAGAAGTGCAACGGAGAGAATAATACTGATAGACAACTTTGTTGACGATCGTGTGCTATCTTTATTGGATAAGCGCACCGATAATGTTGAAGCCACAATTTATACTCGTTATAATGAGTCTTTCCTGACTGACCTCAAAAAACACAATGACCAGTATAGACCGATCAATCTAATACAGCTACCCCACCGCAATCATGACCGCTTCCTGATAATCGATACCGATGTCTATCTATTAGGTGCCAGCGTTAAAGATATGGGCATAGGCCTATGTGCTATCACAAAGATGCAAATCCAACCCGATACCATATTACAACTGCTGAAATGACACCATGACACAAGAAAACTGTCTCTACTGTGCCAGAAAGAGCCGTGAGTTCGCTTGCCTACCTCAATTCATCACAAAAATATAATAGATTTTTTGTTATTTAGAATTAAATTTTGATATTTGTAGAGTTCTTGCGGTGCAAGAGCAGACATAATGAGGTGTTATTGAATCATCTTCTACAGCAAATCTAGCAAATTTGAATCCGCGATGATGATGACAATAGCGCCACATCTTAGGTGATTTCTATATCCTTTTGGATAAAGATAGACCTGGGTGTGGGTGACTATTGTGTTACTCGCGGAAAGGCATGCTAGAGCCGGCTGTAGGTGTGAGACAATAAGTTCCCGCACCTTTTTTTGTTGTTGCCTATCCAGGGACTGTAGGCGCAAATTAATGCAATTATGAGCAAGTTAAAAGAACAAATTGACCGACAAGAGTATTCTAAACCTGTCACAATAGTGATAGAAGTTGGTATGAACAAAATCCTTTGCGACTCTAATGAGAATGTGATTGATATTCCCGGTACATGGTAAAATTCAAAAAACAAATAACGTTATGAAAAGGTCTTATATATCATTAGCAGCTTACTCATTGCTATTATTGGTTGGTTGTACCAACGAATCAGAAGTTATACAGAGTGTCAAGGAAAGCCCCAAGACATTTTATGCCACAACAGAGAGTTATAATCCACAGACTAAAACGTCACTTAATTTATCAGG
>CACWIN010000009.1 GCA_902760965.1 uncultured Bacteroidales bacterium
TGATTCACCTTTCTTTGGAAAAGAGGGTAAGTACGTTACATCACGCCACATTCAGGATCGTCTGAACCTGGAACTTGACAAGAACCTGGCTCTGCGCGTTCGCCGCACCGAGGAGGATGGAAAGTGGATTGTATCGGGCCGCGGCGTGCTGCATCTGTCTATCCTTATTGAGACCATGCGCCGTGAGGGATACGAGCTCCAGGTTGGTCAGCCTCAGGTTATCATGAAGGAGATTGACGGCCGCACATGCGAGCCTATTGAGGAGCTCACCATCAGCGTGCCTGAGGAGTTCTCAAGCAAGATGATTGACCTGGCTACCAAGCGTAAGGGTGAAATGACATCAATGGATACACAGGGGGACCGTGTGGTAATAGTATTCGATATCCCTTCACGCGGTATCATCGGTCTGCGTACCAATGTACTTACCGCATCACAGGGTGAAGCCGTTATGGCCCACCGCTTTAAGGAGTATCAGCCTTACAAGGGCGATATTGAGCGCCGCACCAACGGTTCAATGGTTGCCATGGAGACCGGAACCGTATTTGCATATGCACTTGACAAGCTGCAGGACCGCGGCAAGTTCTTTGTGAACCCGCAGGATCAGGTTTATGCCGGTCAGGTTGTAGGCGAGCACGTACATGAAAAGGATCTGGTAATTAACGTTACCAAGAGCAAGCAACTTACCAACATGCGTGCCAGCGGTGCCGATGAAAAGGCACATATCGCTCCTCCCGTGATATTCTCACTCGAGGAGGCTCTGGAGTACATCAAGAACGATGAATACGTTGAGGTTACTCCCAAGAGCATGCGTATGCGCAAGATCATACTGAGCGAACTGGAGCGCAAGCGCGCCGCAAAATAAGATATGAGAACCAGGATTCCCGCTTTCATTCTGGCTATTGTGGCCTTTGTCGTTGCAGCCTGCAATGGCAATAAGGACACATTTGTGCTGCATGGCACTGTCCAGGACGGCGGGAATGACTCTATCCTGGTTGTAGGTATTGATTCCCGGTTTGAAAGGACCGATACCATATTCCTTAACAAAGGCCAGTTTAAATGGACTTTCAGACCCGATACGGTTACTGCTCTTTTACTTATTCTGCCCGATGGCCGCAGGCAACCCGTCTTTGCCGAAAAGGGTGTTTCGGCCACTCTTGAAATTCCGGCGGGCAATGAAAAGGTAAGACTGTCCGGAGGTTATTGCAATGATATTTATCAGTCTTACTATCTGGCATCCCTGAACGACACCTGTGTTGAGCAGGCATCGGCCAGGATTGACTCGGTCATTACCAAAGACCCGTTCAACGAGGTAACGCCCTACCTTATTTACGAGCAGATGGTACTAAAATACCATGCCGATGAAAAAGATATACAGCGCCTTATCTCAAGGATGAGCGGTAACATGCAGGACGCCCCGTATCTTGTAGCACTTAAAGCGGAGTTCCTGGGAACCGAGAATTCCACTGCACCATTAAGTTCATACGCTTTCTTTGACTCCACCGGAACAAGACACCTTTTTGCCAATATAGGCGACCTGTCCGACAAGCTTCTGGTATGCGTATGGAATTCGTGGGAGGGGCAAAAGGGATTTGATGCCCGGAAACAGATGGAAAAACTAAAGAGCAAATATGTTGACCGCCGGTTAAGCATAATAGACCTCTCCATAGACGTTAACCGTGACCTCTGGAAAGAGGCCATAAAAAAGGATTCCCTTAGCTGGACATCGTACATTGACCAGCACGGATGGCACAGCAGGATAGTCCGTACGGCCAAGATACAGGATACTCCTTGTTTTGTCCTGTTCAATGAGGGCCGAAGGGTGGAATACAAGACCGGCAACATAGATGAACTGGACCGTAAACTCAACGACGTCCTATCACGCAAGGACCTGAACAAGGAAAAAAACGGCAACAAACCAATTAAACTGCGAACCGTATTTGAGTGATTTTTCCTTTCTTTGCAAAGGACAACAAACAAAACATGGACAACACAATATTTAATACCATATTCTATGCTTATCAAAGTTTTTGGAGCGGCTGTCCAAGGGATAGACGCTTATGTGGTGACAATCGAATCAAGCACATCACGGGGTATCAGATTCTTTCTTGTAGGTTTGCCTGACAGCGCAGTCAAGGAGAGCCATGAACGTATTGTATCGGCCTTTCAGGTTAACGGGTACAAGTTTCCGTCATGTCAGATTATCATTAACATGGCTCCTGCCGATATCCGCAAGGAGGGTGCCGCATATGACCTGCCGCTTGCCATAGTGATAATGGCATCGGCCGGAGAGTTGGAGACCGAATTGCTGGATGACTATGTGATTATGGGCGAAATGAGCCTGGACGGGACCCTGCAACCTGTAAAAGGAGCACTTTCAATGGCAATAAAAGCACGCGACCAAGGATTTAAGGGTATAATCCTGCCAGCTCAGAACGCTCCCGAAGCTGCCGTTGTAGATGGAATTGAGGTTTATGGAGCGTATAATCTGAGACAGGTTGTTGACTTTTTTAACCAAAGGCCCGACCATATTGAACCGCTGGAAAAACCTGAATCGTTCAAAACAGTCCAGATTAATGGTTACCAGGCCGATTTTGCCGATGTAAAGGGACAAAATGCAGTAAAACGGGCACTCGAAGTTGCAGCCTCGGGCGGACACAACCTGATAATGATTGGACCGCCGGGAAGCGGTAAATCAATGATGGCCAGGGCGTTACCATCCATTCTGCCTCCCCTTACCGAAGAGGAGAGCATAGAAACCACCAGGATACACTCGGTGGCAGGCTTTACCGGTCATGGATCGGCGCTTATAACGGAACGTCCGTTCCGGCACCCGCATCACACCATAACAAACGTTGCCCTAACAGGAGGCGGCAGCGAAGGGCAACCCGGTGAAATATCTTTGGCACACAATGGCCTGCTCTATTTGGACGAGCTACCGGAATTTACACGATCGGCACTTGAGGTGTTAAGGCAGCCGCTCGAGGACAGGTCAATTGTAATTTCCAGAGCCAAATACAGGGTTGAATATCCCGCATCGTTCATGCTGGTGGCATCAATGAATCCCTGTCCCTGCGGTTATTACAACCATCCTACAAAAGAATGTCACTGCACACCGACCATAATTGAGCGCTACCTTGGAAAAGTGTCCGGACCGCTTATGGACCGCTTTGACATTCAATGCGAGATACTGCCCGTAGGGTTTGACGCAATGTCATCGGAACAGCAGGCCGAAAAGAGCGCCGTTATACGTGAAAGAGTGATAAGGACCAGGGCTGTCCAGGCAGACAGATTTGCCGATGAAAAGGGAATTTATTGCAATGCCCAGATGGATTCGCGCATGCTCCGCAAATATGCTAGGGCCCAACCCGCCGCCATTCGCATGCTAGGCGAAGCCATGAACCGTCTGAACCTGTCGGCCCGAGCCTATGACCGCATCCTGAAGGTGTCACGCACCATTGCCGATATGGATGGATCCGATACCATCCAGCCCCATCACATTGCAGAGGCCATAGGCTACCGCAGTCTTGACCGCGCCTCATGGGGGAAATGACTTTGGCGTTGGCTTTGGCGTTGACTTTTAGACTTTGGCTATTAGCTATTAGCTATTGGCTCAATACGATTTGAGCGGGCTTTACCCCGAAAGCCAACAGCCAAAGTAGGAGCTTCAGCTCCGTAATAGCCAATAGCCAAAGTTTTTTATTACCTTTGCGAACCAAAACGAACAAAAGCACAATATGAAAGATTACAAGAGGATTCTGGTTACATCGGCCCTGCCCTACGCCAATGGCCCGCTGCACATAGGCCATCTGGCAGGCGCATACGTTCCGGCCGATATTTATGTCCGTTACCAACGTCTCAAAAAGGTGGACGTGATGTTCATTGGAGGCAGCGACGAGCACGGAGTGCCCATCACCATCCGCGCCAAGAAAGAGGGCGTGACCCCAAAGGAGATCATTGACCGCTACCACTATCAGATGAAAGATACATTCAAGGGAATGGGTATTTCATATGATATCTACGGCCGTACCAGTTCCCCTACTCACCATAAGGTTGCATCGGACTTTTTCCGTAAGCTGTACGATACCGGAAAGTTCATCCAGAAGACCAGCGAGCAGTACTATGATCAGGAGGCCAAGATGTTCCTGGCCGACCGCTACATTACCGGTGAGTGCCCCCACTGCCACTACGATCATGCATACGGCGACCAGTGCGAAAAGTGCGGTACATCACTCTCACCCACAGAACTAATCAATCCTGTAAGCACCGTAAGCGGCAGCAAGCCCGTTATGAAGGAGACTACACACTGGTATCTGCCCCTGGAGCAGTATCAGGAGTGGCTTGAAAAGTGGATCCTGCAGGAGCACAAGGAATGGCGTCCCAATGTATACGGTCAGTGCAAGAGCTGGCTTGATATGGGTCTGCAGCCCCGTGCCGTGAGCCGTGACCTGGACTGGGGTATCCCCGTGCCCGTTGAGGGAGCCGAGGGTAAGGTGCTCTACGTATGGTTTGACGCTCCCATCGGTTACATAAGCAACACCAAGGAGTACTGTGACGCTCATCCCGAGCGCGGCAGTTGGGAGACCTGGTGGAAGGATCCTGAAACCCGTCTGATTCACTTTATCGGTAAGGACAACATAGTGTTCCACTGCATAGTGTTCCCCTCAATGCTTAAGGCAGAGGGTTCATTCATACTGCCCGACAACGTACCGAGCAACGAGTTCCTGAACCTGGAGGATGACAAGATCTCAACCTCACGCAACTGGGCCGTATGGGTACATGAATATCTGGAGGATTTCCCCGGCAAGGCAGACGTAATGCGTTACGTACTTACCGCCAACGCCCCCGAGACCAAGGACAACAACTTTACATGGAAGGATTTCCAGGCCCGCAACAACAACGAACTGGTGGCCATATACGGAAACTTTGTAAACCGTGCCTTGGTACTTACACAGAAATACTTTGACGGCGTGGTTCCTGAGTGCGGCGAGCTGACTGACTATGACCGCGAGACCCTTAAGGAGTTTGCCGATGTAAAACAACAGCTTGAGTCACTGCTTGACAACTTTAAGTTCCGTGAGGCCCAGAAGGAGGCCATGAACCTGGCCCGCATAGGAAACAAGTACCTGGCCGATACAGAGCCCTGGAAACTGGCCAAGACCGATATGAAGCGCGTTGAGACCATCTTGAACATATCACTCCAGCTGGTTGCCAACCTGGCTATAGCATTCGAGCCGTTCCTGCCGTTCTCAAGCGAGAAACTGCGCGGCATGATTGGTCTGGAGGGTGCCCAGTGGGACCGCTTGGGTGCCATTGACCTGCTGCCCGCCGGCCACAAGCTGAATAAGCCCGAACTGCTGTTTGAAAAGATTGAGGATGAGGTGATTGAGGCTCAGATCCAAAAGCTGCTCAAGCGCAAGGAGGAGAACGAGAAGGCTGCCGCAGCCGCTCAGCCTGCCAAACCCATCAAGGAGAACATCCAGTTCCCGGAGTTTGAGAAACTGGATATCCGCGTAGGTACTGTACTTGAGTGCATCAAAGTTCCCAAGTCAGACAAACTGCTTCAGTTCAAGATTGATGACGGTCTGGGAGGCCGTACCATCCTTTCGGGTATTGCCAACTACTACAACCCCGAGGATCTGGTTGGAAAGCAGGTTTGCTTTATTGCCAACCTTGCCCCGCGTAAGATTCTGGGCCGTGAGAGCCAGGGTATGATCCTGAGCGCCCTTGATGCCGACGGCACGCTGGCAGTAACAACAGTACAGCGCCCCGTAAAACCCGGAAGCGAAGTTTGTTAATACATAAGCTATGAATATCGGAGTCATATTAGCTGCAGGCTCCGGTTCAAGAACCGGCCTTGCCACCCCTAAGCAGTTCCTGCCATTGGGTGGCAAGACTGTTTTGGAACACTCCGTCCAGACTTTCAACAACCATAAGGGAATAGATCAGGTGGTTATTGTAACGGCCCCTGAATTCATGGACAGGGTCAAGGATATTGTAAAAGCAAACGGTTGGACTAAGGTTACCGCCGTATTGGCCGGTGGAAAGGAGCGTTTTGACTCCAGTCTGGCCGCCGTCCGCCATTTTGCGGACCAACCCGAAACCGTGATGCTTTTCCATGACGCGGCACGGCCGTTGGTATCGGACAGGATAATAACCGATACCCTGAAAGCAATGGAGCAGTATGATGCTGTTGATGTGGCTATCCCTGCCGTTGACACAATCGTTCAATGCAACCGGGAGGGAACCTATATGGAATCCATCCAGGACCGCAACCTGCTGTGGCGCATGCAGACTCCGCAGGGTTTCCGTCAGAAAACAATTCAGGAAGCTTATCAAATTGCACTTAAAGACCCGAACTTTACCGCAACCGATGACTGCGGCACGGTGCTACGCTACCTGCCGGATGTAAAAGTTGGCATTGTCCGCGGAAGCGAACGGAACATCAAGCTGACTTACGCTGACGACCTCTCTTTACTAGAGTTCCTGCTATCACGCCAAGAACTGTAGCATACATAATCAGAACAAACGTAATGGCTAACTTGTCACCCTTGGCTACACTGTCGGGGCGGAATTCCATGCGTATTTCGTGCTGACCGGCCGGAATGTTCATGGCACGGAGCAGATAGTTGGCCCGGAAAATCTCTGCCGGCTTTCCGTCAATGTATGCTTTCCAGCCGTAAGGATAGTAAATCTCGGAGAATACTACCGTACCATCGGCCGATGACTGTGATTTATAGGTCAGGGCATTGGGAGCATAACTTGTAAGGCTTATGGAACTGCCGGCTGCTGCCGGTTTAAAGCCTTGGACATACTGTTTGAAATCATTTCCTACTACTATGGTGCTTGCCAGATCCACTTTGCCAAGGGCTGCGCACTCCTCATTCGGAGTCTCAGCCATGGAAAGGGAACTTGCATACCAGGCGTTACCCAGAGCACCTGGATTGCGCATAGGGGTAGCACGTCCATCTTCGCCCTTGGTAATTATATACTTGCCGTTAAGCATGCTTACAATTTCAAGATTCACCTTTGACAGATAAACGTCAATGATATCCTGATATCTGCGCAGTTTGGCTGCACTGTAACCTCCTATTGACTTTAGATTATACGATGTACGGGAATCGTTGAAAGTGTTTGTTGCAAGATTGAGCACTCTGAAATGAGGATCCGTATCGGCCATTATGGCTTTTTCGTACGGCAGAATGCTGAAATTGTTCTGGAACTGCTTGGAGGTAACAAAATGGCTGTCGTTAAAGAAACGCTTGTCAACCGGCCACATATCGGCAACCACTATCACGCCCAGAACGGCAATCATCCACTGCTTTTTAAGTTTGTCATTGGCAAAGAGCCATATTGCGCCTGCTGCAAGAATAATGAACAGCAATGAACGGAAAGAGTCACTCCTGAGTATCGAAGCCCTATCGGCCACGATTGCCTGGAAGAACCAGTCAGGATAGTTGGCCTGAAGTTCAGCATCGCCCGACGATATGAATGAGAACATGGAACCGCCAAACAGAGCCAGGAACAGACATATTCCACCGGTTATTCCGGCCGAAATATAGATGGAACGGTTAACCTGGGCACGTTCCAACTTGCCGTCCATGATCTGTTTTATGGCCATAAAACCAAGCAGCGGCACTGTCATTTCGGCCACAATCAGGATTGACGAAACCGAACGGAACTTGCTGTACATGGGGAACCAGTTGTAGAACAGTTCTGTGAGCCACATAAGATTCTTACCCCATGACAGGGCGAACGACAGAACAGTTGCTCCCAGAATAGCCCATTTTACCGGTCCTTTTACCAGCAAAAGGCCCAGGATGAACAGGAAACAGATTGCTGCTCCTGCATAGACGGGGCCCGAAGTAAACGGCTGTTCACCCCAGTAAGTTGGAGCCTGCTCGCAAATCTCCTTGGCATTGGCCTTGGAGATACCCTGTGAGGTCAGCTTTTTATATAATTCCGAATCGGTACCTACATTATAACCGGATGCATTTCCCATATAACCGGGGATAAGGAACGTAAGGGATTCGTCAATACCATAGCTCCACGCTGTCACGTAATCCAGGTCCAGTCCCTTTGGGGCATCGGCCTCATTGTCCGATACCAGATCCGAATGACCGCCACGCATGGTCTCCTTTACATACTCCTTGTTGGCAAAAACGTTCGAAGTACCGGTACCTAAACCAACCAGGACAGACACAGCAAAGAGTGCACTGGCAATGATAAGGTCCTTATACCGTTTTTCCTTTATATGGATATACAGCTGTGCCAGGAACAGCACTCCTATGAACATGAATACATAGTAGGCCATCTGTGGATGGGGAGAGAATCCCATAGCGGTAAAGATCATGGTCAGGCACACTCCCAAACCGTATTTCTTGCGGAAAATAAAGAAAAAGCCTGCTACAACTACTGCCATAAGGGCTATGGACCAGGCCTTTGTCTGATGACCTGCCGGCTCAATTATGTAAAAGTACGAAGAAAATCCGGTGGCAAGAGCACCCACAATGGCCAGCCATCGGTCTATGCCTACCGAACGCAACAAAACAAAGAAACAGCAGAAATAGAGCATGAGCACCATAGGAAGAGCGCTGCTGTGTGAGGGATGGAACAGGCTCAGCAATGGTTTCATAAGGTCATTGGACTTGTAATGACCTCCACCTATCTGGTAACTGGGCATGCCCGAGAACATGGAACCGGTCCACCATGTATAATCGCCGGTATTCTGATGATACATGTAAGATTCATTGACAGCCTCCCTGTAACGGACATTATCGCCGGCATATAATCTCTTTCCCTGGAAAACGGGAGAAACGTATATACATGAAAGCACTGCAAACACTACGATAGCCGCAATATAGGGCAGATATTTGCGCAAATTGTCTTTATTCATACCTTTAACTTGTTTTCTGGATGCGAAAATACGATTTTTATGTAAGTTTGCCATAAACAAACAACTCTTTAAGAAATGAAGATAGTCATTTTAGGGACAGCATGGCCGTATCGCGGAGGCATAGCCGACTTTAACAACCGGCTGGCACAGGAATTCATAAGTGAGGGCAACCAGGTCAGGATAATAACCTTTACCCTACAGTACCCTTCGTTCCTGTTCCCCGGCAAGACGCAGTATTCACCCGACCCACAGCCTGAGGGACTGGATATTGTTAGGCGGCTTAACTCGGTAAACCCCTTTAACTGGATTAAGGTTAGCAGGGATATCCGCAATGAAAAACCGGATTTGCTTATTGTTCCGTTCTGGATGCCCTTTATGGGAGTATCCATAGGTGCTGTTTCAAGGATGGCAAAAAAATGCGGTGCAAAAAGGATTGCCATACTGCATAATCTTATTCCTCATGAGCATAAACCGGGCGATAAGATCCTGTCGCGCTATTTTATCAAGTCCGTTGACGGATACGTGGCCCTGTCAGAATCGGTTTTGGCCGATATAAACCTGTTTGACACAAAAAAGCCGCGTACGTTCTGCCCCCACCCGCTCTATGATCATTTTGGAGCCATAGCATCCCGCCAAGAGTCACTGAAACACCTGGGACTGGATCCGGCATACCGTTACATCCTGTTCTTTGGACTTATACGTGACTATAAGGGACTGGACCTGCTCCTTAAGGCATACGCCGACAGCCGTCTGCGTGAACTGAACGTAAGACTGCTGGTAACCGGAGAGTTTTACGGCAGTTCCGACAAGTACTTTGAACTTGAAAAGCAACTTGGACTTGAAGGACTGGTAATATGGAAAAACGAATTCGTGCCGGCCAATGAGGTTAGTTACTGTTTTGGTGCAGCCGACCTGATAGCACAGCCCTACAAGACCGCCACTCAGAGCGGTGTATCACAGATAGCATATCACTTTGAAAAGCCTATGCTGGTTACAAAGGTTGGCGGTCTGGCCGAGATTGTCCCCAACGGAATAGCAGGTTATGCAGTTGAACCCGAACCGGCCCAAATAGCCGATGGATTGGTTGATTTCTTTAAGAACAACCGCCAGGAGCAGTTTACCAAGGGGATTATTGAGGAAAAAAAGAAATACTCCTGGAGCAATATGACTCAAGCCGTTTACAAAGTTTGCGGTGGAACAAATTAAAATTAGTATCTTAGTAGACCGAACATAATTATACCGATATGGGAAGATCATACAAAGGAGGTGTCCGTCTTAACAAAAGGAACATGACGGACCTTATCACGGACTGGTTCCGTGACAATCAGGACAGCACAATAAGTGTAAAACGTCTTTATGATGAGCTTAAGCTAAAGACTCATCCCATGCGCAGCATGTGTCTGGACATTGTACTGGACCTAGTGGAAGACGGTTTCCTTAAGGAAAAGGACGGACAGTTCTGCCTGATGCAAAAGAGCAAGTTCATTGATGGTGTGCTCCAGCGCCGTGTGGGCGGCAAGAATTTCCTGGTGCCCGATGACGGAAGTGACCCCATATTTGTAGCAGAACGAAATTCGGCCGGAGCCGTGAACGGTGACCGCGTGCGGATTGTGCTCTTTGCCCGACGTCCGCATTCGGGCCCCGAAGGTGAGGTGACTGAGATCCTTAAGCGTGCCAAGGATACGTTTGTGGGCACTCTCCAGGTTAAGGGCAAGTTTGCCTATCTGGTTACACCCGACAGGTCGGACCGTGACATTTTTATCCCCTTATCGGGCCTTAAGAAAGGTCGTGACGGTGAGAAAGCCGTGGTTAAGGTTGTTGAATGGCCCGATACCCCTGACCGTAATCCGGTTGGAAAGGTGATTGACATATTGGGTGCTGCAGGTGAAAACAACACCGAGATGCATGCAATCCTGGCTGAGTACGGTCTGCCTTACAGCTATCCAGAAAACGTGGAGCAGGCTGCCAATCAGATACCGTCAGAGATTTCTGACGAAGCTCTTGCAGGACGTGAGGATTTCCGTAACGTGGTTACATTCACCATTGACCCTCGTGACGCCAAGGATTTTGACGACGCGTTGTCCATACGTCCCATCAAGAAGGGGCTTTGGGAGGTTGGTGTCCACATTGCCGATGTAAGCTATTACGTTCAGGAGGGCACAATTATTGACAAGGAGGCTTATAAGCGTGCCACATCGGTCTACCTGGTGGACCGCACCATACCTATGCTTCCCGAAAAGCTGTGCAACAACCTGTGTTCGTTGCGTCAGGATGAGGACAAACTTACCTATTCGGTAATTCTTGAAATGACCGATGCAGGTGTGGTAAAGCGTTCGCACATAGCACGTACCGTTATTCGCAGCAACCGCCGCTTTACTTACGAGGAGGTTCAGGCCATAATAGAGCGTGAGCAGCAGGGTGGCAAGGAGCCGCTGCCAGGCGATGAGTTCAAGACCGAGATAATGACATTGGACAGCCTGGCCAAGATACTGCGCGACAAGCGTATGGCCGACGGTGCTCTGAGTTTTGACCGTGTTGAGGTCCGTTTTGACATAGACGAGAAAGGACACCCGATAAGCGTATTCTTTAAGGAGTCAAAGGATGCCAACAAACTGGTGGAGGAGTTTATGCTGCTGGCCAACCGGACAGTGGCAGAGTCCATTGGAAATGTAAGGGGCGGTAATCCCAAGACATTCGTTTACCGTGTACATGACGAGCCGGACCCCGAACGCATGGAGACTCTCAAGAATTTTGTGGCTAAATTCGGCTATAAGCTCAAGGCTACGGGCGAGCCTACCGACATGGCAAAATCCATGAACAAGATGCTGGCCCAGGTTAAGGGCACAAAAGAGCAGGAACTTATTGAAACCATATCAATACGCTCCATGCAAAAGGCATGCTATACGACCGAAAACATAGGACACTATGGCTTGGCATTCAAGTACTATACCCACTTTACTTCGCCAATCCGTCGTTACCCCGACCTGATGGTTCACCGTCTGCTTACCCGATACCTGAACGGAGGACGCACCGTGAGCCAGCCCAAATATGAGGAGTACTGCGAACACTGCTCCGGTCAGGAACAGCTTGCCGAGCAGGCCGAACGCGCCAGTATAAAGTACAAGCAGGTTGAGTATATGTCGGACCGCATGGGACAGGTATTTGACGCTGTAATAAGCGGTGTCACCGAGTGGGGAATATACGCCGAGATTGTGGAAAACAAGTGCGAGGGTATGATTCCTATCCGTTCTCTGGGCGGTGACTACTTTGAGTTTGACGACAAGAACTACTGCCTGATTGGACAGCGCACCCGCAAACGGTACCGTTTGGGTGACCACATAAAAATCAAGGTTGCCCGATGCAACCTTGAAAAGAAGCAGATGGATTACGAATTGGTATCAGCCGAAGAGTAAAAAAAGGGACCAAAGTTTGGTCCCTTTTTTTACTTTAAATAATCTTCAGGTTTTAATTCTAGCAGACGCATGCGGCGCAGAATCTGCGGGAGTTCATTCTCCAAAAAGTCCGTACGCATCTTTTCCAATGCAATTTTTTTTGCGCCATCGGCCACAAAGTAACCTATACCGCGCTGATTGTATATTATTCCGTCCATAGTAAGTTTTTCGTAACTGCGCATGGCAGTGTTTGGGTTTACTCCTAATTCTGATCCTAGTTCACGTACCGAAAGGATTCTGTCACCCTCCTTCAGCTCTCCGCTCAGAATCTTCTCCGATATGCCGTCGGCTATCTGGAGATAAATCGGTTTATTCTGATTGAATTCCATAGCAGTCCTTTTTTAGTGTTTGATCTTTTTTACTCTAAGCCAGATTAGTGCTATCAGGCCTAAATTTACAACAGTATCCGATATTGTGTCATACAGGATGGCATGATTTGCAATCCAGCCATTACCATAAATGCTATTTATGCCTTTTGAACCGTATGTGTCCACAAATTCCATAAAGTTATCGGCATACTTAAAGACCATTACAGCCATAATTACTGTACCTATTACCGATCCTAAAGCCATAAGACAGCCAAATGTCTTGGCGGTTTTTGCAGTTTTGAATATTGTTGCGCCCAGCAGGAAATACAGGATATTCTGAATGGCGTCATCAACAAATATCCACCAACTGGACAAAAGCTGTATATTCATGGCATTTGCAGCTGAATTGGTTTCGGTTAACGCACGGATACAAAAATCCTTGATCTGAGTCGATGACAGCATGATGGCATCGCCTGCGCCAGGTGCGGCAAGACAAATAAGCATATCGGCTACCAACCAGATTGCAAAGAACAGGAAAGGAGCAACTATGCAGGATACAACCACCATGGAGAGGGTCTTTTCCAGTGATGAAGCAGGGAGCTGCAGGAACATTGTTCCGGCACTTTTGTCGGTAATCTTTCCATAAACCTTGGCGGGGGTGGTAATTGCAAACAGGAATCCGGTAATCAGCATTATGGTTGTTCTTCCGCCCAGTCCAAGGCTGTACCACTCTGTTCCGAATATTATTGAAAATGCACCGACAATAAGGAATATGGCAACACCTATCAGCGAAAAGACAATCAGATTGACACTATGCTCTGATATATAGTTTCTTAAGTCTGCAACCAGCAGCTTACCAAACCTTCCGGGATTGAATATATCGTTTTTCATATTGCTTGTCAGTTTATCAGTTCTTGAACATGTTTTTAATTCTCTCTTTATTGTTAAGGGTGGTGTTGAACAGAGCCTCAATATTTACTTTGCTCTCCAAACCATCCTTGTTCTCAACTACCTGGATGCAACCTCCGGGAATCATTTCGGAGTAGAGGGCATCGGACAGGACATCCGATGAATAATCAAAATAGAGTTTCTGTGAGATTTCCTCAACGGTAGCATTCAACAGCACATCCCTGCGGTCAAGAATGATAATGGGGTCAATTATGGCCTCAAGGTCTCTTGCCTGGTGTGTTGAGATGAGCAGCGTTGAGTCATCGGACGTGTACTTTGTAATAGCCTTGCGGAACTGGGCCTTTGAGGGAATGTCAAGTCCGTTGGTAGGCTCATCCATGAACAGGTAACGGGTGCTTGTTGCCAGGGCAAAACTTATGAAAGCCTTTTTAAGCTGGCCGTAAGACATCTGATCCATCCTCATGTCGGGGTTGGTATCAAATATCTTCATTATCTCGTTGAACTTGTCCATGCTGAACTTTTCCCAGAACTGACCATAGTTCTGAGCATAGACAGTGGCTGTCATGCGCATGGCAGGGACTTCGTCCGACAGATAATAGATATTGGAAAGGAATGAGGGTTTACGGTCAAAAGGATCCATTCCATCAACATTGATGGATCCGTTGGTGGGCTTCTTAAGACCGGCAAGCAAGGTGAGAAGGGTTGTCTTTCCAACCCCGTTTTCGCCAAGAAGGCCGTAAATGCAACCTTCTTTCAGATCAAGGTTGATCTGCGTCAGTACTTGGAATTGTCCGTAACTGAATGCTAAATCTTTAATTTCAATCATAACTTTATTATAAATGAATGATGTTGTTGTTTTGTTGTGCCTATCGGTGTATTACTTCACTAAGACACTGCAAATATACAGCCTGTTTTTTTATCCGCAATATCTTTAACTAATTTTAACCTTCGGCCCATTTGCACCGTCCCCATTTTCCCCAATCTTCAGAAAAGTCCTATCTTTGCAATAACCAAACTCTAAACCACTATGAAAAAAGACCACTTGTTTGAACTGGCCGAAAGCTACATCGCACAGACAGGCATTTCGGTATTCCTGACCGGAAGAGCCGGAACAGGAAAAACCACATTCCTTAAATATATAGTAGAGAATACGCCCAAACGCTGCGTTGTGCTGGCGCCTACAGGCGTGGCCGCAATCAACGCCGGTGGAGTTACGATACATTCCTTTTTCCAGCTGCCGCTCTGCCCGTACCTGCCCGATGTAAAGGAACTTGTCACCGAGTATCAGATGCCGGAGGCACAAAGAAAGCTGCGCAAAGAAAAAGTCAAGATAATCAAGACTCTGGACCTGCTCATAATAGATGAGATATCGATGGTAAGGGCCGATTTGCTGGATTCGATCGATGCAGTAATGCGCCGATACAGGCACAATGACCAGCCGTTTGGAGGTGTTCAGCTGCTAATGATAGGCGATGCCCACCAGCTTCCTCCGGTCGTAACCGAAAAAGAGGAGCCATGGCTTAAAAAGGTATACAAATCACCTTTCTTTTTCCATTCCAAGGTGATGCAACAGCTTAAGTATGTGACAATTGAGCTGGAAACCGTTTACCGTCAGTCCGATACCACCTTTCTTGATATCCTGAACAACATCCGCTCAGGTACAATGGACAATAACACCTATCGACTGTTGAACAGCCGGTTGGATCCCCGATTCAATCCTGACGAAACCATATCGGGCCAGGGACAGAGATGGATTAGACTTACAACACACAACCGTCAGGCCGACAATATAAACCAGGAAAAGATGAACGCCCTTAAAACCAGGCTGTTCACCTTTTATGCAGATATTGAAGGCAATTTCCCGGAAAACGCTTTACCGGCCGAAAAGACACTCCAACTGAAAGAGGGAGCACAGGTTATGTTCCTGAAGAACGACTCCCGCGAGGGCCGGTATTACAACGGAATGATAGCGACAGTTACATCGCTTGACTATGACGACGGCATTCAAGTGACCGATGAAAACGGGACTCAAATAAATGTACCCATAGAAAAATGGGAAAACATAAGGTATGATATAGACAAGGAGACAAAAGAGATCACTCCGATAGTAGAGGGAACATTCTCACAGTATCCATTAAAAGCTGCCTGGGCCGTAACAATCCACAAGAGCCAGGGACTTACGTTTGACCATGTAATCATTGACGCTGCATCGGCATTCAGTTTCGGTCAAGTGTACGTGGCACTATCAAGATGCCGCACACTTGAGGGAATAGTATTGAGCAGTCCCATATCACAATCCTGCCTGTACAACAACAGCGATGTATCCGGATTCCACGATGAATTCAGGCCCGTCAGTGAAATGGAGAAAGGATTGCAGGAGGCTCGTGATGCATATTACATGAATATACTGAATGAATGTTTCAGCTTTGCGGAGCTGGTACGTCTTATAGGGTGGATTGGAGGTATTTTCAGGGAACACCTTAAAAAGACATATCCAGACCAGACGGATGTTCTGGAGAACAACCGAAAACAGATCCGCGATATGGAAACAGTGGCCGAAAAGTTCAGGAGGCAACTGGAAAGGATTGGATGTCAGGACCAGGAACTCTTGAATGAAAGAGTTTCAAAAGCTGCAAATTACTTTATGCCGATATTGACCGAAACTGCATCACAGGTTACCCCGATATTGTCAGTATCGGTCGATAACAAGGATGTAAAGACAACGTTATCCGATGCTTCGGCCGAATTCATTCCTGAATTGTCATTAAGGATCCAGAGCATGAAAAACATACAGGAAAGCGGATTCAGTATAGAATCATTTCTGAAAATCAGGAACGATGTACTGCTGTCAACCACAGCCCAACTTAACAAAAAGAACAGGAAAGCTTCAAAGACCACCCAGGAGAAGGAGCAGAAAACCAAGCCGGATGTGTCACAGATATATTCCAACAACCGTCATCCGGAACTCATTGAACCGCTCACAGAGTGGAGAACGGAGCAGTATATTACCCAGAACATACGCGCATACTGGGTTCTGACCCAACGCACCCTTCTGGAAATAGCCGATACCTGTCCCTCAACCAAGGAAGAACTTCTTGCAGTAAACGGTTTCGGTCCCGCCAAGTGGAAACAGTATGGGGAGCAGATTCTGGAGATTGTGGCTAAACACAAATCCCCAAAAGGGTAGCGGAGGTTGCATCGGTTATCCGAACCTTCACAAAATCACCTGGACGGTTCGTCCCCTTGTCAAACACGACCGTGCGGTTCTGCTCAGTGCGGCCATAGAGTTGCTCGCGGGAGCGTTTTGAGTAGCCCTCGGCCAAAACAACATACTCCTTACCAATGCACTCGCGGTTGCGCTCCAGCGAAAGCTGGTTCTGCAGCTCTATCATCTCGTTAAGGCGACGAATCTTGACCTCCTCGGGCACATTATCGGGAAGATGCTTGCTGGCGTAGGTTCCCGGACGCTCCGAATAGCGGAACATGAACGATGCGTCAAAGCGGCACTCACGCATAAGCGACAGACTCTCCTGATGGTCCTCCTCGGTCTCAGAATGGTATCCGGTAAACATATCGGTGGTAAGACCGCAGTCAGGAATGATACGCTTTATTGCGTCAACACGCTCCAGGTACCATTCACGGGTATACTTGCGGTTCATGAGTTTAAGGATACGCGAACTTCCGCTCTGGACCGGCAGATGTATGTGACGGCATATATTGGGAACCTGTGCAATAACGTGCAGGGTTTCATCGCTCATATCCTTGGGATGTGATGTGGTGAATCTCACTCTCATATCCGGAACTGCCTCTGCAACCATACGTAATAGTTGTGGAAATCCTACGGTGGATTCTCCGTTTTCAAACTTATAAGAGTTTACGTTCTGGCCCAGAAGAGTGACCTCCTTGTAACCTTTTTTCTTAAGGTCAAGAACCTCGTTAAGGATGCTTTGGGGATCGCGGCTGCGTTCACGTCCACGGGTGTAAGGAACAATACAGTAGTGGCAGAAATTGTTGCAGCCGCGCATTATTGAAACAAATCCGCTTATGTGGTTACCACATATGCGTTCCGGAATAATGTCACGATAAGTCTCGGTGGTTGAGAGCTCCACATCCATTGCTTTGTGGCCGGCCTCAACCTGAGCCATAAGGTCCGGAAGAGACAGGTAGGCATCGGGACCGCACACTATGTCCACATGATGATTCTCGGTAAGGTCCTCTTTTGTACGCTCAGCCATACAGCCCATAACACCGATGAAAAGGCTCTTTTTTTTCTTTTTCATGGCATATAGGGCCTCCAGACGGTTCCAGATTTTCTGCTCGGCGTTTTCACGTATGGAGCAGGTGTTCAGGAATATGGCATCGGCCTGGTCTATGTTATCGGTTGGTTCATAACCGGCCATGCGCATGATTGATGCAATAACCTCACTGTCGGCCACATTCATCTGGCAGCCGTATGTCTCTATGAACAGTTTCTTTGTGTTCTCTTCCATTTCAGGGTTTGATGTAAGTGGCTGCAAAGGTACTCAATTTCCGGCAACTCAAGGGAAATACCAACCTACTCTCTTGTTTTTATTTGAGGTAATGGTTAATTTTGCGCGGTTTTTAAAGGTATTGACGTCAAACAAGTTAAAAACATATCATAATGGCTTTTAAAAGAATTACAGCTGCCGAGGCAGCACGTTATGTCAAGAACGGTGACAACGTAGGTTTGAGCGGATTCACACCCGCCGGCACCCCCAAGGCCGTTACTCATGAGATTGGTTTAATGGCTCACGAACTTCACGAAAAAGGACAGGAGTTCCAGATAAGCCTCTTTACCGGTGCTTCGACCGGCGATTCATGCGACGGTATCCTGGCTCGCGAGCATGCCCTGAAGTACCGTGCCCCCTACACCACCAACAAGGATTTCCGCACTGCCGTAAACAACGGTGAAATAGCATATAACGACATAAACCTGAGTCATATGGCCCAGGAAATGCGTTACGGTTTTTACGGAAAGCTCAACATTGGCATAATGGAGGCATTTGACGTTACCGATGACGGCAAGATCTGGGTTACAGCCGGTGTAGGTATCGCTCCCACAGTGGCTCGTCTGGCCGACAAGCTTATCATAGAGCTCAACGCCGCCCATGCCCGCTGCGCCAAGGGACTGCATGACATTTATGAGCCGGCCGATCCCCCTTACCGCCGCGAGATTCCCGTATATCAGCCCAGCGACCACATTGGCAAGGACTACATACAGGTTGATCCCGCCAAGATAATCGGAGTAGTCGAGGTTAATATTCCCGATGAGGCACGTGGCTTTACCGCCCCCGATGAAACCACTCTCCAGATTGGCCACAACGTAGCCCAGTTCCTGATAAGCGACCTTAAGCGCGGCATAATCCCTTCCACTTTCCTGCCTTTGCAGAGTGGTGTGGGCAATGTTGCAAACGCCGTTCTTGGTGCTCTGGGTGAGGATCCTTCGGTTCCTGCATTCCAGATGTATACCGAGGTAATCCAGGATTCCGTGATCAACCTGATGCGTGAGGGTCACTGCAAGTTCGGTTCCAGCTCATCATTGAGCGTAAGCAACGAGACCCTGCAGGGAATCTACGATGACATGGACTTTTTCAAGGACAAGCTGGTGCTCCGTCCTACCGAGATATCAAACAGCCCCGAGGTGGCACGCCGTCTGGGTCTTATAGCTATGAACACTGCCCTTGAGGCCGATATTTACGGAAACGTGAACTCAACTCACGTAAGCGGCGTAAAGATGATGAACGGTGTGGGCGGTTCGGCCGATTTTACCCGCAACGCATTCATATCAATATTCAGCTGCCCGTCGGTTGCCAAAGGCGGCAAGATAAGCGCCATCGTACCCATGTGCACACACGTGGACCACAACGAGCACAGCGTAAAGGTCCTGATTACCGAGCAGGGTATTGCCGACCTTCGCGGCAAGTCACCCGCCGAGCGTGCAAAGTGCATCATTGAGAACTGCGTACACCCTGACTACAAGCAACTTATGTGGGATTACCTTAAGATTGCACAAAAGGGTCAGACCAGCCATGCACTTGACAAGGCATTTGCCCTGCACAAGGCCCTGGCCGAGAAGGGCGACATGCATCTGGCTGAATTTTAGGCCAAAAAAAGCTTAAAATACTTGACAAGGGGTATCCCGAGGTATTATCTTTGCGGTCACTGCGCGCGTAAGCGCGCGTGCCTATAAGATGTCGTATCAGGATTTCAAGCCTTGTCCATTATGCGGAGCGTTGGAGCAGATGCCCTACGCCAACTGCACTGACTTTACCGTCAGCCATGAATCCTATACGCTTTTAAGTTGTCCCCAATGCGGAGTTGTATATACGGCAAATCCCCCCAAGGAAGCCGATACGGCCCGTTATGACAAATTGGAACAGAAACTTAAGCTGGGTGATTCCCCGGCAGGCCTGATCAACAGGCTGTACTACTATGTCAGGATCAGGACACTCAACAACAAGGCCCGCATTGTAGAAAACCAGTCTTACCGTACCGGAGGCTCGCTTTTGAATTACGGAGCAAAGACCGGGTTCTTTTCACACAGAATGGAAAGCCGCGGATGGAAGGTTACATCGATCGAAAAATACCATGAGGAGAGACTGTTCTCGCTCGAAATGTTCCACCACCGCATGTATGATGTCCCGGAAATGGACCAGTTCCACAACGAGACTTTCGATGTGATTACCCTTTGGCACGTGTTTGAGCACTGTTATGATCCCCACGGACTGTTGGACAGGTTCTATAATCTTTTACGCCCCAACGGCATACTTGTCATGGCCTGTCCCAACATAAATTCCACCGATGCAAAACACTACGGAGCATATTGGGCGGCATACGACGTGCCCAGGCATTTGTGGCATTTCAACCCCACATCGCTTAGCAGTCTGGCCCACAAGCACGGCTTTACCCTGATGCACAGGGAAAAGATGCCATTTGACAGTTTCTACATATCGGTCCTGTCAGAGAAACAGAAAAAGCACTTCTTTCCGTTCCTGCGCGGAATGCTGTACGGACTGTACTGCTGGCTGGTATCGCTTGTAAAACAGGACAAAAGCAGTTCTATCGTTTACGTTTTCAGGAAAAGGCAATAACACATATGGCAAAACCTAAAAAAAAGAGAAAGATTGATTTGCTGTTCATTACAGCATGCATTAGCACATCGCTTGTGCTTTTGCTGATTGGAATAGTGGCCTTGCTGCTGCTTACCGCAAATGATCTTTCCAGACAGCTCAAACAGGAAATGGTTGTTGAGGTGATACTCAAGGAGAACATTACCGATACGCAGTTCAGCTCACTACGACGCAGCTTAGAGGCAGCCCCCTACTGTGTTTCGTGTTCGTTCATCTCAAAGGACGACGCTCTTAAGGAGATGACAAAAGCCATGGGCACCGACCCGTCAGAGTTCCTGGAATACAATCCGTTCTATGCCTCGCTGAATATCCGGATGAAAGCCGATTATGCATGCAACGACAGTCTTAAAGTGATTGAAAACCGAATCTCCAAAATGGAGGGCGTACGTGAGGTTACCTGGCAAAAGGATATTCTGGACATAATAAACCGTAACATAAACAAGATTGCCGCCATACTGCTGGTTCTGGCGCTGATCCTGTCCATGGTTTCGTTCACACTGATAAACAACACCATAAAACTTACCATCTACTCGCAGCGTTTTATCCTGTATTCAATGAAACTTGTGGGAGCCAAATGGTCATTCATACGCAAGCCATTCATAACAAGAAACCTGTGGATTGGACTGACATCGGCCATACTGGCTTGCCTCATACTCTGGTACGGGCTCAAGTTGGGACTCAAATACGAACCGTGGCTTTATATGCTTACCGAGCCCAGGATCATTGTCCCCGTATTTGCGGTTGTAACGGTAATAGGCCTGATTATTACGGGCGTATGCGCATTGCACTCGGTTAACCGTTTCCTCAGGATGAAATCGGGCGAACTTCATTACGTTTAAACAAAAAAACAAAGATATGGACAAGAAACAATTAGCATTCACCAAGACAAATTACATTCTTACAGCCGTAGGGATGGCGTTAATCATCATCGGACTTATCCTTATGACCGGTCCCAACTGCACGGACCTGACATTTGAGCCCGATATTTTCAGCGTACGCCGTATTAAAGTGGCTCCGGTTGTGACTCTGATTGGCTTTATCACCATTATTGTGGCCATAGCTTACAAGCCCAAGGCCGATAAACCCCAAGACAAGGAAGAATGAACTGGCTGGAATCACTCGTTTTGGGACTGCTTCAGGGACTTACGGAGTATCTTCCCATAAGCAGCAGCGGACACCTGGCAATTGCATCGTCACTCTTTGGGATTGATGGTGAGCAGAATATGGCTTTTACCGTCCTGGTACATGTAGCTACGGTCCTGAGCACACTGGTCATTCTGTGGAAAGAGATTGTCTGGATACTACGTGACCTGTTTACACGTCAAAGTTGGAAAAGCTACAGCGGACTGAACCAGGGCACACGTTATGCCATCAATATTGTAATCTCCATGATTCCTGTAGGCATTGTGGGCCTGTTCTTTAAGGACAGCATTGAGGAGATATTCGGTTCCGGCACCACAGTTGTAGGCTGCTGCCTGCTGATTACGGCTGCCCTGCTCACATTCTCATACTATGCCAAGCCCCGCCAGAGAGAGGAGATATCGGGTCTGCACGCATTTGTGATAGGCATTGCACAGGCTATAGCCGTTCTGCCGGGTTTGTCACGTTCAGGCTCCACAATAGCCACAGGCTTGCTGTTGGGCAACAAGAAGGAACGTCTGGCCCAGTTCTCATTCCTTATGGTCATTCCTCCCATATTGGGCGAGGCATTGCTGGACATGAAGGATCTGGTTGAATCGGCCGGAGCCGGTACAACCGGAGAGCAGACTGGCGTTGGAGTGCTGATTATAGGATTCCTGGCTGCATTCCTGTCAGGCTGTGCCGCTTGCAAATGGATGATATCCATTGTGCGCAAAGGCAAACTGATATGGTTTGGCGTATATTGCGCCGTAGCCGGATTGTTAACCCTGCTGTTCCTGTAAGAGATGAATTTTCAGGAGGGAGTGATACTTGCTTTTGACAAGCCTTACCGCTGGACATCGTTTGATGTTGTGGGCAAGGTACGCTGGATGATATGCCGTCGCTTGGGAGTAAAGAAGCTCAAGGTGGGGCATGCCGGCACACTTGACCCGCTGGCCACCGGTGTACTGATAGTTTGCACCGGCCGTGCCACAAAACGCATTGAAGAACTGCAGTCAGGCACTAAGGAGTATTACGCCACAATACGTCTGGGAGCAACCACCCCGTCGTATGACCTGGAAAAACCTATTGATGCAACCTACCCCACGGAACACATTACCCGCCAAATGGTGGAGCAGGTCCTGGAACGTTTCAGGGGCAGGATTGAACAGGTTCCGCCCACATTTTCGGCCTGTAAGGTTGACGGCAAACGCGCTTACAAGATGGCCCGAAAGGGTGACCAAGTGGAACTCAAGCCCAAAACACTTGTCATTGACGAGCTGGAACTTACCGAGTGCAACCTGCCGGACATAACCATCCGGGTGGTTTGCAGCAAGGGAACCTACATAAGGGCATTGGCCCGCGACATTGGGCAGGCTCTTGACAGCGGCGGGCACCTTATTGCACTTAGGCGTACCCGTGTGGGTGACTATAAGGCCGAGGAATGCCTGAACCCCGAAAAGTTCAGTGAATGGCTTGAAAACCAGACTATCCAAATAACCCAAGATCAACAATAAAGGACACATATGAACATAGCGATTATACTATCCGGAGGAACAGGAACCCGAATGGGTCTTTCAATCCCCAAGCAATATGTGGAGGTAAACGGCATTCCCGTTATCCAGTATTGCCTTAAAACACTTCTTGGGCACAAGATGGTGGATATGGCCGTAATTGCCGTTGCCGATGAATGGCAGGACTTTGTTCAGCAATGTGTTGACCGATTATCGCCCAAAATCCCCGTTTATTACTCCCAACCCGGAGATACCAGACAGGGATCCATAATAAACGCCCTTAAGGTAACCAAACAGAAAGGAGCAAAAGATAATGATATAGTGCTGATTCATGATGCGGCCCGTCCGCTTTTATCGGCCAGTCTGGCTGCTGACTGCATCAATGCCTGCAAGGATGCCGATGCCGTACTTCCGGTCATTCCCGCCAAGGACACAATCTACCTGAGCCGTGACGGACAGCATATTGACTCCCTGCTGGAGCGCAAGACCCTTTGGAACGGTCAGGCCCCCGAGGCTTTCAGGTTTGGCTCATATTACCAGGCCAATATGAATATGACCCGGGAACAGATAAAACTGATAACCGGCAGTACCGAGGTTTCGTATAGGGCCGGACTTAAATGCGTGCTTATTCCGGGTGATCCCGCAAACTTTAAGATAACCACCCAGGAGGACCTGTCCAACTTTCAAGCTATTGTAAACAAATGAAAGCGTACAATCTCCTTAACATAGGTGACCTGAGATTTCAGGATGTCCCCATGCCTGAATGCGGCAGCGGATGGGCTATAGTCCAGGTTAAGGCTGCCGGAATATGCAGCTCCGATGTTCCCAGAGTGTTCACCAAAGGCACATACCACTTCCCGACCGTTCCCGGACATGAGTTCTCGGGCATAGTCCATAGCGTTGCCGATGCAAAGGACAGCAACTGGGTAGGAAAGCGCGTAGGAGTATTTCCGCTCATCCCGTGCCGCAACTGCCAGCCCTGCAAGGACAGGCATTACGAGATGTGCGAGCATTATGACTATGTAGGTTCACGCCGTGACGGAGCCTTTGCCCAGTATGTGGCAGTTCCCGTCTGGAATCTTATACAGATACCTGACAACATGCCTTTTGAGGTTGCAGCTATGCTTGAACCTCTCTCTGTTGCCTTGCACGCCGTAAAATTCGGCAATGTTACAAAAACAGATAACGTGGCCGTGATAGGTACCGGAATGATTGGAATTACCGCAGGTCTATGGGCAAAAAATATGGGAGCAAGTCACGTTACGGTAATAGGCCGAAGTCAGGACAAACGCTCCATGGTTGAGCAATGCGGGCTTGATTACGCAATAGGTCTCAATGACAATGACCAGGACAGTTATGATTTTGTCCTTGAAGCCGTAGGTACCCCCGATGCTGTCCAAATGGCAATCAACGCCACAAAACGCGGAGGAAGGCTGGTTCTTATGGGCAACCCCAGCGGTGACATCATGTTAAAGCAGGCCATATACTGGAAAATTCTGCGCAAGCAGCTCAGAATGACCGGCACATGGAATTCATCATATGACGGGACCAATCCATCGGACTGGACCGATGCCGTTCAGGCCCTGTCAGGCAACCAAATAGATGCAGCAAGCCTTATTACGCACAGGTTCAATCAGAATGACCTGATGCAGGGATTGCAGCTTATGAAACAGCATAAAGAGCCCTACTGCAAGGTAATGACTCTTTGGAATCAGGAATAAACCATCAAATAGAGATAAAAATGGCACCACACAAAAAAGAGATTTCGGCATCAATGATGTGTTCGGACCTTGTGAACCTTAAAGAGACACTTAAGATTTTTGAGGACGAGGGGGTAGAACATCTTCATATTGACATGATGGACGGAACGTTTGTTCCCAACTTTGGACTTGGTGTTGACTACATCCGCAGCCTTAGGGAACTTACTTCCATTCCTTTGGACCTGCACATGATGATTAAGGATCCGGAGTACAAATTCCAGTGGGTCGGCATTAAAGAGACCGATATTGTGTCCATTCACTATGAAAGCACTTTCCAGGTGCAGCGTGCATTGGATTACCTGCAGCCTTTTGGTTGCAAACGTTTCCTGGCCATAAATCCCGCCACACCGGTTTATGACCTTGAGGAGGTCCTGGACTATATTGACGGTATAAACCTGTTGATGGTTAACCCCGGATTTGCCGGTCAAAAGATTGTACCTTCGACCATAAAAAAGGCCGAAAAGGTAATGCAGCTGCTCAAGGAAAAGAACCACGAGAATGTAATTGTTGAGGTTGACGGAAACATTACCCTTGAGCATGCATCCACACTGAGCAAAATTGGAGCCAGTGTATTTGTTGCCGGAATGTCCAGCTTGTTTAAGGGCGACATAAACAAGTATGCATACAATCTTGAGATGCTGCGCAAAGCGATAAACAATTGAAAGTAACAACAACTAAATACTGAATAATGAAACTGTCACAATTCAAATTCAAACTCCCCGAGGAGAGAATTGCAAAATTTCCTGTGGATAACCGCGACGAATCAAGACTTATGGTTGTTCACAAGAAAACCGGCGAGATTGAACACGTGATGTTCAAGGAAATCATTAATTACTTTAATGAAAAGGACGTTTTTGTATTCAATGACACACGCGTTTTTCCCGCACGCCTGTACGGAAACAAGGAAAAAACCGGTGCCTGCATTGAGGTCTTCCTGCTGCGTGAGCTGCGCGAAGAGAATCTGCTTTGGGACGTTCAGGTAGATCCTGCCCGTAAGATCCGCATTGGAAACAAACTCTATTTTGGCGAGGACAACTCAATGGTTGCCGAGGTGATTGACAATACCACCTCACGCGGCCGTGTACTGAGATTCCTGTATGACGGACCTCACGACGAATTCAAGAAAGCGCTTTACGCACTTGGCGAGGCCCCCATTCCAACCTACCTTAAGCGCAAGGCATGCGCCTGGTCTTATGACAGGGAGGGAAATGTAATCCAGATTCCCTTTGACCAGAAGAGTGCTACCGATACCTGCGACGACGAGCGTTTCCAGACCATTTTTGCAAAGAACGAAGGTGCCGTAACCGCACCCACCTCCGGAATGCATTTTAGCCGCGAGCTCCTTAAGCGCATGGAGATTAAGGGTATTGACAGTGCATTCATAACCATGCACTGCGGACTTGGCAATTTCCGTGAGATTGACGTTGAGGACCTTACCAAGCACAAGATGGAGTCCGAGGAGATGTTTGTAACCGAGGAATGCACAAACATTGTAAATAACGCCAAACTCAGCGGCCACAAGATTTGCGCGATAGGCAACACTGTAAACCGCGCTCTGGAGACCGTTGTAGGTACAGACCATCTTATCAAGCCGTTTGAGGGCTGGACCAACAAGTTCATATTCCCGCCCTACGACTTTAATGTTGCCGACAGCATGGTAAGCAATTTCCAGCTCCCGGAATCCGTACAGCTGATGCTTACTTGCGCCTATGGCGGATATGACCTGATTATGGGTGCTTATAACCTGGCAGTCAAGGAAGGTTACAGGTTTGGCTGCTACGGCGACGCAATGCTTATCACAGACTGACGGATATCATGGCCAATCTGTACCTTTCTTTAGGAACCAATCTTGGTGACAGGCAGTCCAATCTGAAGACTGCCCTGGCACATATTGGCCAAAAGATAGGTACTGTTCTGGCTGTATCGGACATTATGGAAACCGAGCCATGGGGATTTGACAGCCCCAACAGTTTCCTTAACGTTGCGGCAAAGGTACAGACCGGACTTGACCCTGCCGATGTCCTGCAAAAGACCCAACAGATAGAAAAAGATATGGGACGTACCGCCAAGACCGGTGCCGACGGTTATCAGGACAGGATAATAGATATTGACATCCTGCTGTATGACAGTCTGGTCATGGACACCCCTGATCTTACTGTTCCGCACAAACTTATGCACAAACGCAGGTTTGTACTGGAACCTTTAGCACGGATTGCACCCCAACTGGAACATCCGGTCCTGCACCAGAACATCAGTGAACTGTTAACCCAACTTGATTGAATGATTATGGCCGACAACTATCTGGAAAAGCATTACGAGGATTACCTTAAGCGCAAGGCCGCTTGGGAAAAAACACACAAACACGGCACCACCCGTCCGGGCCATGCTCCTTTGACAAGACCTGACGATGAAGCCTTATAGATTTACCACCTGATTACGACAGCTATTAATGATATGGAAAAGAAAAACAAACCTATAATTGGATATACGGCAGGTGTTTTTGACCTGTTCCACATAGGTCATCTGAACCTGCTCAAGAACGCCAAAGGCATGTGTGACAAACTGATTGTGGGCGTTACGACCGATGACCTGGTTTTGTACAAGGGAAAACACTCCATGATCCCGTTCCAAGACAGGATTGAAATAGTACGCAGCATAAAATACGTTGATGCCGTAGTCCCTCAGGACAATATGGACAAACTGACAATGTGCAAAAAGCTGGGTGCCTCATTCCTGTTTGTAGGAGATGACTGGTATGCTACCGATAAATGGAAACAATATGAAACGGAGTTCGGTGAAGCCGGAATCAAGATCATATATTTCCCCTACACAAAGGGTGTATCATCAACAAAGATCACAGAGGCCCTGAAAAACACCCGAGGATGGTCAAATGATTATTCCTTGAACAATTCCGACAAACACCTTAACAAAGACTAAGCAATATGGTAGATAAAGAATTTTGCATGAGTTCATTCCTGGCATTGCGCTACATTGAGAATGACGACAAAGAGTTCTGTGAGGGAATAAAGCACCAAAGGTACAGACAGATTCCCCTTGAACAGAAGTACTTTATCAATTCGGCCCTGACTGCCGACATAGCCATCAGGAATCAGTTCCATCTGGTCAGCAATGAAAAACTTGGCATACTGCTCTCCGGAGGAATGGACAGCAGTGTCCTGGCTAGCTACATGCCCAAGGGCTCGGATGCCTATACATTCCGTTTTCTTGGAGGCAAGTTCCAACCCGATGAGCTTGAAAGAGCTGAATATTTTGCCAAATACAACGGTTTGAATCTTCACTACATAGATATTGACTGGAACATTGTAGAGTCAACAGTTGATACTTTGATGAAATCAAAGGGAGCTCCTGTACATTCCATAGAACCACAAATCTATTATGCCGCAAAACAAGCCCAAAAAGACGGAATAACCATGATGGTGGTGGGAGATGGCGCCGATTACATATTCGGCGGAATGGACGGACTGCTGTCCAAAGACTGGACTTTTGAGGAATACTATAAACGTTCCATATACCTGGAGCCTGAGGAGATACTTGTCAAGCCCGCCGACGTGAGATATTTGTTTGAGCGTTACAGGATAGGCAAAAACAGCGTTGACTATATCCGTTTTTACAACGAAATTGTTACTGACGAGAGTTACGCATCGTACGAGAATGCCTTCCATACTGCAGGAATGCCTTTCATAGATCCTTATGAGAAACTTGCCCTTTCCGTTCCTTTGGACATAGAAAGAATCCGAAAGGGAGAGTCCAAGTATATTGTAAGGGAACTGTTCGGAATGAAATATCCCGTTCCTGTTCCGCAAAAACTGCCCATGCCCAGACCTGTAGATACCTATTTTGCAGACTGGAAGGGTCCGGTACGTCCCGAGTTCAGGAAAGACCTGGACATGAAAAAATACTCCGGAAACCAGAAATGGTTAATGTACTGCCTTGAGAGATTCCTGAATCTTATAGAACAAAAGTAAAAGTGAATACAGTAAACCAGAAACAGATAGCAAAGAACACCATCCTGCTTTATGTCAGGATGGGTGCTATGCTGTTGGTCAGTCTGTACACATCGAGTGTAATACTTAATGCTTTAGGTGAGATTGACATGGGTATATACAATGCCGTGGGAGGCATTGTAACCATGTTCTCATTCCTAAGCGGCACCATGACGGTTGCCTGTCAGCGTTTTTTTGCCCAGGAAATAGGAAAGAACAATTATCAGGAGCTGAAACATGTTTTCAGTCTGTGCGTGACAGTGTTCATTGTCATTGCGTTACTGGTTGTCATACTAAGCGAAACGGTCGGATTATGGTTCCTTTACCATAAAGCACAGACGGCCGGTCGTATGGAAGCTGCAAAATGGGTATTCCAATTGAGTATCATATCATTCATCTTTACCATAGTGCGTACGCCCTATCAGGGCATAATCATCATAAAGGAAAAGATGAAGGTCTTTACATACCTCAGTATAGCCGAAGTCCTTTGCAATCTTGGTGTTGCCCTGGTAATTGACAACTACTCCAATGACAGGCTGATCCTTTATGCCGTCCTGATGATGCTGGTGAATCTCATTATCTCGCTATACTATTATCTGTACTGCAACAGATTCTACGAGGAATGCAAATACAGTTTCTGGTGGAAGAAAGACAAATTCCTTGAGATATTCGGATTTGCAGGCTGGAACATGATAGGGGCACTTTCCGGAATCTGTAAAAGCCAAGGTCTGAATATGCTTTTGAACATGTTCTTTGGACCTGCGGTGAATGCGGCCAGAGCCATGGCTTACAAGGTGTTTACCACCGTTCAGTTGTTTGCCGACAATTTCTTTACCGCTGTAAAACCGCAGATCCTGAAATCATATTCCAGCGGCAACACCCCCGATATGCTCAAGTTGGTAATGCAGAGTTCCAAGTTCTCTTATTACCTGTTATTCCTGGTTTCACTCCCGATACTTTTGGAAACCCAGCCCATCCTGGATGTATGGCTCAAGAAAGTGCCCGATTACACCGCACTTTTTACCAGACTGGTAGTAATTAACGCACTGATTGAAGTGCTTGCAAATCCTTTGGCCGTATCCATGCAGGCATACGGAAAGATCAGGAACTACCATCTTATCTGCGGCAGTTTTACACTGACAATACTACCCATATCATATATCCTGCTCAAGATGCATTACCCGCCCGAATCGGTCTTTTACGTTTCGATCATCATTTGCGCCATTGCAATCTGGATTAGGGCGGTCTTTGTAAAACATTCAGTAGGACTGTCTTTGAAACAATACTTTGTCAAAACCATCCTACCCATACTTGCGGTTACACTTATAACCACACCTCTTCCTTTATATCTGGAAATGACAATCAATAGCGGACTGAACAAATTCCTGTTGGTTGGGACCGTTTCGGTTCTTATGACATCACTTTCGGTATTGACAGTGGGTATGACCGGAACGGAAAGGAAGCATTTCTTTGAAACAGTTCAAAACGCTATAAGGAGAAACAGACATGAACATGAATAATCTGTTTATTGTAAATCTGGTCAGAGACCTTCTGTTTCTCCCGGTCTGGTACAGACAGAAATGGAACAGGAGGGATCCCAATCTTTGGATATTCGGTTCCTGGGTTGGCAACAGCTATTCCGACAATTCAAGGAATGTTTATGAATACGTATTGGAGAACTGTCCCCAAATAAAGGCTGTCTGGCTTACCAATAACCAGTCGGTATATTCAAAGTTGTCAGAATCAGGGAAACCCGTTGCAATGATGTATTCAAAACAAGGCATTGATTATTGCAAAAAAGCCGGATATGCATTCCTGACACAAAGCCCCAAAGATGTAAACCATTGGTATATAAACGGAATAAGACAAATATGGTTATGGCATGGCATGCCGTTAAAGAAAGTAGGGTTTGACCATCCTATGTATAAGAATGCCGTTAAGGACAGGATTAGGGAACTGTTCCCGTTCAATAACCACGCAAAAGCTGACAGACCGCATTTCTTTGCAAGTATTTCCGATAAATGGAATCCGGTCTTTAACACAGCATTTCATATAGGTCAAGACCAGATCCTGATTTCGGGACTGCCACGTAACGACGTATTCTTTGAAAAGGCTCAGGAAAAACTGATAACCAAAATCAATCAGTCCTTTGGGAATCCTGTCAAGATACTGTATATGCCTACATTCAGGGACTACTCCCAGCTATACGGAAAAGAACCCTTCAATCCTTTCAATGGCTTTGGCTTTGACGCTGGCGGGTTCAGGGAACTGCTGGAACAGGAAAACCTGTTCTTTATGTATAAGGGGCATTACGTTGACCTTAAGATCAGTAAACTCAAACAGGATTACGGAAACCGGTTCCTGGTATTGGATGACACCATGTATCAGGACATGTACACGCTTATCAAGGATGTTGACATTCTTATTACAGACTACTCCAGTATCTATTTTGACTATCTGCTCTTAAGGAAACCTGTCATTCTGGCTCCGTTTGACTATAAGGATTATATGGCCAGCTCACGCGACTTTTACTTTGATTATGACACGACCATTCAGGGTGTACGCGCCTACAATTGGCAGGAGCTCTCGCAGATAATCAGAGAAAAGAGATACTACTTTCCTGCCGATGCATTGGACGCTTTGCATCTCCATAAAGACGGGCTAAGTACAAAACGTATTGTCGATGCCGTAATAAAAGACTCCGAATCATTCAACATATGATTGTAATCCTGCTCATATTGCTTGTCCTGTCCTGCATCGGTCTTAAAAAAACCGATAATCACGACATGTGTCTTGACAGGAATTGTACGGAATCAATCAAGGGCATTTTTATAATCATAGTCTTTTACAGTCATATCCTTCCTTTTCTGGAGGAGGCCGGTGTGGAGTATTCACCCATCCTTGATGTCCCGTCAAACACACTAATACACAGGATAGGACAGCTCATGGTGGTTATGTTCCTGTTCTATTCCGGATATGGAGTAATGGAATCCATTATGAAAAAGGGGAATGAGTATGTCAGGGCCATACCCGTAAAAAGGGTTCTTTCAACATTGGTCAACTATGCCGTTGCCGTAATGGTATTCCTTGTCATGAACAAGCTGATTGGCATTCATTTTCCTGTAAAACAGTATATTCTGTCATTCGTGGCATGGGAAAGCGTAGGTCAGAGCAACTGGTATATCTTTGCCATTCTGTGCTGTTATGTTTCAACTTTTGTATCGTTTACGCTATTCAGCGATAAAAAACATGCATTATATGCCAATGCGTTCCTGCTGCTCATTTATATAATAGCTCTATATATATTCAAGGAGAGATGGTGGTACAACACTGTTCCAGCATATCTGGCAGGCATGATTGTCTCGCTCAATAAAAAAGCGGTATTTTCTTTGATGGATAAATCATATGCAGGTTGTATAATTGTACTGACCTGCCTGTTTGTGGTATGTTTCCATTTCAGGAACCTGACCGTATTCTATCTTATACTGTCGGTCCTGTTCGCATTGCTGCTGTTAGTCCTTACTGACAGATTTGTGATAAACAGCAGAATACTCAGTTGGTGCGGAAAGAACCTGTTCCAGCTGTATATCTACCAACGGCTCCCTATGATAGCCCTGTTGACTCTATTTCCCCAATGGGTAAGGATACATCCGTATATCTATGTATCAGGCTGTCTGGCTATAACGATATTGATGGCGGTTCTGATTAAACCCGTTTCCATTACCAAAAAGACCAAATGACTTATGGATAATCCCAAGATATCAGTCATAATAGCCATATACAACGCCCAAAAGACCCTGGCCCGTCTTTTGGACAGTCTGCTTATCCAAACTATGAAGGATTTTGAGGTCCTGATGGTAAATGACGGCAGCACAGACCTTTCAGGTTCCATATGTGACAGTTACGCCCGGACCGACAACAGGTTCAAGGCATTTCACAAGGCTAACGAAGGGGTCGGGTCCACCAGGCAGTTCGGCATAGAACATGCAACCGGTCAATACACCATTCATGCCGATGCCGATGACTGGGTGGAACCGGATTATCTGGAGCTGCTCTACGACAAGGCTGTAGCATCAGGAGCCGATATGGTAATTTGCGATATTTTGGTTGAGAACGGAATAAGGACCAATCTGCTTAAACAGGAGCCAACCGCTTTTGACAAAGAGACTCTGCTCAATGACATGATTTGCCGATTGCAGAACGGACCTTGCAACAAACTGATAAAGCGCTCTGCATATTCAGAACGTAACATATCCTATATTAAAGGTATGCACGGGGGCGAAGACCAGTTATTCAATCTTCAGCTTGTAATGGCCGGGATTACGGTTTCATACCTTCCTGAGGCCCTGTATCATTACGATACCTCGGCAAATCCGGATTCGGCATCAAGGGGTAGTTCCCTTAAAAAGATTGAGCAAGGAATACAGTTTGTGTCCGCACTTAAGGAACTGCTTCCCCAAGGGTTCCAGGATGGCATAAACGACAAATATCTTGACGTGGCGTTTACAGCCCTAAAGTCCGATGAATTCAGCAAAAAACAGTTTAAGGAGACCTTTTCTTTCCTTTCGGCCGTTAAATGGAAAAACTACTATAAAAAGGCTTTCCCTATAAAACTGATTATCTGGACAGCGTTGAATATATCGTATAATCTGGCCAAGTTTATGTTGGTCATAAAGAATACTTTTGGAGTTACAAGAAAAAGCCGCAAAAACAAAACCAACTGAATATGAAACTGCTTGCATACATTATCTGCTACATAATATATCCCTTCTCGTTCCTGTTTCCCAGGAGTTCACGCAAATATGCGTTCGGCAGCTACAGGGGTACATTCTGTGACAATGCCAAATACCTGTTCCTGTATGCCACCCAAAACGGCAGCAAGGATATCAGGTATATTTGGCTGTCAAACAACCGTAATACCGTAAAGATGGTGCGCAAAATGGGATTGCGTGCATATTGGGTTTTAGGGCCGCGCGGGATATGGCATGCACTCACTTCCAGATACTGGATATTCAATTCGTATACATCGGACATTATGTTCTGCCTGTCAGGAGGTGCAAAGTGCATCAATCTTTGGCATGGCGTGGGCCTTAAAAGGATAGAATTCAACGCCATTTCGGGACCTATAGCCGACAGGTTCAGCAAGAAGAACAAATATGACGCGTTCTGTCATCCGGAATCTTTCCGCAAACCGGACTGGCTCCTTTCCTCCACCCCGTTCCAGACCTATTCATTGGCCAGGGCTTTCCGCATCCCTGAATCAAACTGCCTGGAGATGGGCTATCCCAGAAACAGCATCCTGACAGCATCTGCTGAGGAGCGTTCGCAGTTTGTGGCAAAATACGAACCTGACCAGACATGGGCTCTGATTAAAAAGCTTAAGCAGTACGGCAAAGTCCTTATTTATATGCCTACCTGGCGTGATTCACAGCGTAACATATTTACCCAAAGCATGGATTTGGACAAATTGAACGCCATTCTTGCCGCAAAAAATGAGCTGCTTATTCTTAAACCGCATGCCAACGTAAGGCTGTCGGACAACATGCACTCTCTTTCAAATATCATGCTGGCCAATCCCAAGATGGATATTTACCCGATATTGCCGTATACTCACGTCCTTATTACAGACTATTCGTCAATTCTGTATGACTGGCTGCTTATGGAGGACAAGGATGTAATACTGTACCTTTATGACTATAAGGAGTATGTAAAGGAGCGTGATTTTTATTATCCGTTTGATGAGAACGTAACAGGTTGCAGGGTTGACAGTTTTGATGAACTGTGCAAGGTCATTGAATCGGGGCAATACAGGATTGACCCCAAAGAACGTGACAGGATGATAGAGCTGTTCTGGGGAAAGACTGCTAACTTTGACTCGTCAAAAATGATTCTGGACTTTATTAAGGATAAAGCAAGATGATCTCATTGATTGTATGCACGTATAACCGTGACAAGTATATATACAGCTGCCTGCAAAAGATTGCGGACAACGGCTATCCTACGCAGGATTATGAAATAATTCTGGTAAACAACAACAGTACGGATAGCACTGAACAGCTATGCAGAAATTTCGGTTCCGACTACCCGCAGGTTCAGTTCCGATACTTTAACGAGACCAACCAGGGCCTGTCATATGCCCGGAACAGGGGCATTGCCGAAGCTGCAGGTGACTGGCTGGTGTTTTTGGACGATGATGCCATGCTGCATCCCGGTTATCTTACAAACTTAAAGACACATCTTGACCAGTATCCCGATGCAGGTGCGTTTGGCGGACATATTACTCCTGAGTTTGAAAGCGGAGAAACGCCCCATTGGCTTTGCAAATGGACCATGTCGTGGGTATCGGCCATTGACATGGGCAAAAAGGTTTCACTGTTTAAAGGCGGCAAATATCCCATTGGGGCCAATATGGGTTTCAGTCGCCTGACTATCCAAAAGTGCGGACTGTTCAACACCGCTCTGGGACGTACCGGAAACAATCTGATGGGAGGCGAAGAAAAGGATATATTCAACCGCCTTAAAGCGGCCGGCATTCCCATATACTATTTTCCCGATGTGGCCGTAGACCATGTAATCCCTCCCAGACGTACCACGGTTGAATTCATTGAACGCTTGGGTTCCGGCATAGGTTCAAGCGAACTGATGCGCTGCAGGAACAATAATGCAAACCTTTTAAAAAGACAGATAACTGAGGTGATCAAATGGGGCGCCACCATAATCCTGTGGTGCTATTACATGGTTACTTTCCGTCCGGCATGCGGCAACATGCTGGTGTTGTTCCGCAAGAACGTTACTCTTGGATTATTGGGCAAAAAATGAACAGGGCTAAAGGAAAGTTTCTGTACCACGTCCTGGCTTTTATGACCATGGCTCTATGGGGAGTTACATTCGTATCTACCAAGACTCTCATAAACCAGGGACTAAGTCCTGCGCAGATATTTACCATACGCTTTGTGATAGCATATCTTGGCCTGCTTGCCGTATGTATAATCCGTGGAGGAGACAACAAAAGGGCCTTTTCACGCACCATCAGTCATGAGTTTTTGTTTGTCCTTATGGGAATAAGCGGCGGTTCCCTGTACTTTCTGACAGAGAACACTGCCCTTAGATACACCCAAGCCTGCAACGTATCATTCATTGTCTGCATGGCACCGTTGCTTACCATACTCATGACCCTGACAATCAGAAAACTGTTCAGGAATTCATTGACCCAAGGGCTCGAAGATGTAAAGATAAGGTTTCCTTTAGTGGCAGGAACGGCGTTTGCACTGTCAGGCATGGTGTTGGTACTTTTTGACCACCACAAACTCAGCCTGTCGCCAAAGGGTGATATCCTGGCCTTCCTTGCTGCGCTCTGCTGGGCATTCTACAGCCAGTTCATGGGACAGATGACAGACAGATACGGTTCGCTGTTCGCAACACGAAAGGTTTTCTTTTACGGCCTTGTAACCATTGTCCCGGTTCTTATGCTTTCGGACAACTCCAATCTGGCCGCTGTCAGGTTTGGGAGTGTACAGGTTTGGGGAAATCTGCTGTTCCTGTCAACCATAGCCTCGTTGTTCTGTTTTGTGCTTTGGAACAGGATATTGCTGGTAATAGGTAACGTTACCGCAACAAATTATGTATATTTGAATCCTGTTTTTACCCTAATTGGTGCGGTAATAATATTGGATGAAAGAATGACTTTGGCATCGGGCATTGGATCGGCCATGATTTTGGGTGGTGTGATACTTGCCGGTGCAAAAAGCCGCAAAAAGGACTTATGTAATAATTGATTTGAATATGAAATCTGTTTTTAAAGTTATGATGATGACAGGAGTGCTGGCCATTACTGCCGGCTGTGGACAAAAAAAGAGTGATTTCAAGTATCTGATTGACCAGTTCGCTGACCTTAAGGTCATGCGTTATCAGATTCCCGGATGGGATGAACTTACACTTCAGCAAAAAGAGTATGCATACCATCTGGCCGAAGCTGCCAAGTGGGGCCGTGACATCCACTGGGACCAGAACTGCAAATACAATCTGCCTATCAGGCATGTGGTGGAAAATATTCTTGAGAACTATAAAGGCGACCGTGACTCAAAGGAATTTGAGCAGTTTACCGTATATGCAAAACGTTTGTTCTTTGCCAACGGCATACACCATCATTATGCCGAGGACAAGTTCTTCCCGGAGTGTTCACAGGCTTATTTCAAGTCACTGATGGAGGCTGTAGGCGACGGTGACAAATGCGCAGAACTGCTGGATGTAATATACAATCCCAACACTCTGCAGCAGCGCCGCTCAACATCAACCGACGGTGACATTGTAGTACTTTCGGCCGGCAACTTTTACGAGGGCGTAACCCGTGCCGAGGTTGAGAAATACTACGAATCCATCCAGGACAAGACCGATGAGACTCCCATTGCCTACGGTCTGAACACCAAGGTTACTAAGGATGCCAATGGCAATATCGTGGAGATTCCCTGGAAGATTGACGGCATGTACGGTCCTGCCATCAAAAAGATATGTGAGGAGCTCAAGCTGGCTGCCGCCTGCGCCGAGAACGACATACAGAAACGTGCCCTGGCACTGCTCATAAAATACTATGAGACCGGCGACCTTGAGGTATGGGATGAGTTCAACATTGAGTGGGTCAAGGACACCATTGGAACCGTTGATTTCATAAACGGATTCATTGAGGACTACAATGACCCTCTGGGCCGCAAGGGCGCCTGGGAAGGTTATGTGAACATAAAGGACCACAAGGCATCGGAGCGCTCCGATATCCTTAGCGCAAACGCACAGTGGTTTGAGGACAACTCACCCGTTGATTCACGGTTCAAGAAAGCCAAGTGCAAGGGTATATCGGCCAAGGTTATCAATGCCGTATGTCTGGCAGGTGACTGCTACCCCTCTACCCCCATCGGCATAAACCTGCCCAATGCAGACTGGATTCGCAAGCAGTACGGCAGCAAATCCGTAACCATTGCCAACATCACACATGCATATGACTACGCTGCACAGGAGTCACCCACCAGCATGCTGGATGAGTTTGCATGGGATGATGCCGAGAAGGCATTCTATCGTGAGTGGGGCTCATGGGCCGATGAGATCCATACCGACCTGCACGAGTGTCTGGGTCACGGATCAGGCCAGCTTCTGCCCGGTGTATCTACCACCGCTATGGGTGAGTATGCATCGGCATTGGAGGAGGCCCGCGCCGACCTGTTCGGTCTGTACTTCACTGCCGATCCCAAGATGGTTGAGCTGGGTATCATGCCCAACAAGGATGCCTACAAGGCTGAGTATTCAAGTTATATCCGCAATGGTATCATGACACAGTTCACACGCGTTGAGCTGGGACGTCCCAACACCGAGGCCCACATGCAGAACCGCAAGCTCATTGCCGAGTGGTGCTATGAGAAGGGCCGTAAGGACAACGTTATTGAAAAGAAGGTACGTGACGGCAAGACCTACTTTGTGGTGAATGACTTTGAAAAGCTGCGCGGCCTGTTTGGTGAACTGCTGGCCGAGATTCAGCGCATCAAGTCAGAGGGTGACTACGAGGCAGGCAAGTACCTGATTGAGACCTACGCCGTAAACATTGATCCCGCTCTGCACAAGGAGGTAAAACAGCGCTATGAGGCACTGAACCTGAAACCTTACGGCGGATTCATCAACCCCGACATAGTTCCGGTTGAGAAGGACGGCAAGATTGTTGACTACAAGGTGGTATACAATGACGACTACCTGAAGCAGCAGCTTGACTACGGCCGCAAGTACGGCGCACTGTAATTGAGAATTGAAAATTGAGAATTGAGAATTAACACTCAGAACCTGTGTTAAAAGCCTGCGACATTATGAAGCCCTTCGGAAAAAACGAAGGGCTTCATATATAATTCTCAATTCTCAATTCCAAATTCTCAATTAATATTGGTATCTTTGCAGCGGACAATGTGGAAAGATTTGCGGACCTTAGGGTTCCGGACAGCTTGCAACCACACAAAAAAATGCTAAAAGTCAATCATTTATGAGACACTTTGCATAGAGTTGCAGCCCCTTTGTCCGCTTAAGACATTGGGACTTTTTATTTTTATATAATGGCTTATTTATTCACATCCGAATCGGTGTCCGAGGGACACCCTGACAAGGTAGCGGACCAGATATCCGATGCCGTCGTAGACGAACTGTTGGCTTTTGATCCTGAGTCAAAGGTAGCATGTGAGACCCTTGTAACCACCGGTCAGGTGGTGCTTGCAGGTGAGGTAAAATCCAAGGCATATGTTGACCTGCAGGATATTGCCCGCCGAGTAATTAACCGTATAGGCTACACCCGCTCCGAGTACAAGTTTGACGGTGACTCCTGCGGCCTGTTCAGCGCAATACATGAGCAGAGTGCCGACATAAACCGTGGTGTTGAGCGCGAGGACCCCGAGAACCAGGGTGCCGGCGACCAGGGCATGATGTTCGGTTACGCCACAAACGAGACCGATGAGTACATGCCGGTATCACTGGCCCTGTCACACCGCATACTGCGTGTGCTGGCCGACATACGCCGTGAGGGCAAGGTAATGACATATCTGCGTCCCGACTCCAAGAGTCAGGTGACAGTTGAATACAACGACAACGGCAAACCCGTACGCATAGATACCATCGTGGTATCAACCCAGCATGATGAGTTCATAGCACCTGAGAACGCAACCGTTGAGGCTCAGCTTGAGGCTGACCGCAAGATGCTCGCTCAGATTGAGGCCGATGTAAAGAACATACTGATACCGCGCGTCATCAGCACAATCACATCGGACAAGGTTAAGGCTCTGTTCAATGACAGCATAAAATACTTTGTGAATCCTACCGGCAAGTTTGTGATTGGCGGCCCCCACGGTGACACCGGTCTTACCGGACGCAAGATCATTGTTGATACCTACGGAGGTAAGGGAGCACACGGCGGCGGTGCATTCAGCGGCAAAGACCCCAGCAAGGTGGACCGTTCGGCCGCTTACGCAACACGTCATATAGCCAAGAACCTGGTTGCAGCAGGTGTGGCCGATGAGGTGCTGGTTCAGGTTTCATACGCAATTGGTGTGGCCAAGCCCATAAACATCTTTGTAAACACCTATGGAACAAGTCACGTAAAGCAGTCCGACGATAAGATTGCCAACATTGTAGGCAGTCTGTTTGATATGCGCCCCAAGGCAATTGAGAACCGTCTCAAGTTGCGTAACCCCATATACAGCGAGACCGCAGCCTACGGTCACATGGGTCGTGAGCCGCAGGTTGTGACCAAGGTTTTCAAGTCACATTACCTGCCCGCCAAGACTGTTGAGGTGGAGCTTTTTACTTGGGAAAAACTTGACTATGTGGACAAAATAAAGAACGCCTTTGACCTAAAATAAGTAACTGATTGTTAAATAAGTAAAAAACCGTTCCTTAGAAATTAACTTTGGAACGGTTTTTAATTATTACCAGCAGAACAGCTAATGAAAGTCTCGTAACACATTAGTGATTATAACAAGGACCCGGGTAAAACCGGAATAAAGTGATTTAGTTGGAAAAACAGGTGGAGAAAGACTGACCGTGAGGTTGGTCTTTTTTATTTGTCATAGGGGACGGTTCCGTCCCCTTTGGCACCTCCCCTATTTAGAGGGAATATCTATATAATATGTTCGATGCGATTTATTATTAAGCTTTGATTCCCGCAACCAAAGGTTAGCCCGCTTAAGGTCCGCATAAGTAATGCCATGATCATGGGCAAACTTGACCAGATCCTCGACCGGATCCGTAATCTTGACCTGTTCCTTTATTGGAATATAAGGGTAAAGGTCTTGGGGTTTGAGCCTGAAACCAAACTGTGCCGGATTCTCAAACATCATCTTGGCAACCAAAAGACGGAACATATAGCGCGAAGTCTCCTCGACCAGCCACATATCAAGGGCATCGGTCTCTTGCTGGGCCTCAATCCTGCGGTCCATACCTTGCTGACCGCCGTTATAACTTGCCGCAACTGTCATCCAGTTACCATACTTGCCGTAAGCTTCCAACAGGAAACGGCATGCTGCCTCGGTTGCCTTATAGATATTGTATCGCTCATCGATATTGGCATTTACCTCCAGTCCGTACGCACGGCCCGTACTTTGGGTAAATTGCCACAGGCCTGCCGCTCCTGCACCCGATGCTGCCTGCGGATCAAGATTGCTCTCAATAACCATGAGGTATTTAAGGTCATCGGGCACACCCATACGCTTAAGGATAGGTTCAACCACCGGAAAATACTTGTTAGCCCTCTTTATCATGAGGGTCGATGTGGAGTGCGAATAGGTAAAGGCTATCAGTTCACGGTCCATGCGTTCACGCAAGTCGGGACGGTCCAATTTAATAGTCTGACCTGCAAACACCACACTCTCCGGTACAGGAGGCGGAAGTTGCTGGACGGTTTGAGCCTGAACCAATGACAAAGACAGGATAAGAAGAACGGTTAGTACGGCTTGTTTCATATGGCTTATATCAGTTTTCATTCGGAACACAAAAATAAAGTCTTTTGTTGATTTTGTTACTTAATTATCAATCTATTCCTTATTTTTGTAACATATTACAACTAATCACTTAATTATGAGCCTTAAAACTACGATTCTTAATTTTTCGGTCGCAACATGCGCATTCTTGTTTGGAGCCTGTACAGGCAATTCCGATTACCAGGTGTTTGGAAACAGCGTCTCTATCCCGACTGAGAAGGGACAGCTTGTTGTTTCGGTCCTTATGGAGGATGCTATCCGCGTCCAGTGTATCCCTGAGGATATTGAACTGCCACAATTGGAGGAGCTGACCTATTCAGAACAGCCTGTTCCCAACTGTACAATCAGTGTGACTAAAAAAGGCAAGACCATTAAAGTCCTGCCAAACAGAGGAAATCTTGCAGCAAGCATCAACTCCCGGACAGGACGAGTTACATTTACCGACCGTAAGGGAAACATAATCCTTAACGAGGCAAAAGACTCCCGTTCAATTGTGCCAGGCAAGACAGGAGACCTTAATTCACTTGAGGTAAGCCAATCTTTCATTACCGCTCCCAATGAATTTATTTTCGGCACCGGACAATTCCAGGACGGTTACCTGAACATTCGCGGCCTGACCCGACGTCTGACCCAGGTAAACACACAGATTTCTATCCCCATGATAATATCAAACAAAGGATATGGAATTCTGTGGAACAATTACGGATTGACCGATTACAACCCGTCGGACATGGTTATTGAACTTGAACAGGGAGGATCGGACGGGACATCGGTTACCGTCAATGCCACAGGTACTGCCGGAAACGTACGTGAGCGCAGGTTCTTTAACGATTTTATCGGCCAAATCCAAGTGGATGCCGATGCCGATTATTCCATTCTTCTGGACGTTGGCCAGGCTATGGCACGCAAGCAGCTGCTTGTTATTGACGGTGACACAGTGATCAACGCCAGCAACACATGGCTCCCGCCCACATCATCGGCCATAACACATCTTACCAAGGGTACACATAAGGTATTTGTAAGCGGTTCACGCGGTGACAAACCCACTGTAGGCATAAGAAAAGTAACAGACTTGACTACCCTGAGTTCGCCCGTGGCAGTCAAGTTGGATTATACCGTATTTGCCGGAACCGCCGATGAAATCATCAATACTTACCGCAACCTGACCGGTAAGGTTCCGCAGATGCCTGACTGGGCATTCGGTTACATACACTGCCGCGAGCGCTATGACAGCCAGAAGGAACTCCTGGAGAACGCCCACCGCCTTAAGGACGAGGGTTACAACACCAGCGTCATAGTTCAGGACTGGCAGTGGTGGGGTAAGTACGGCTGGAACGCCATGCAGTTTGACGAGGGCAAGTACCCCAACCCCAAGGCCATGACCGACGAGCTTCACAGCATGGACATGAAACTCATGCTCTCCGTATGGTCCAAGATTGACAAGAACAGTGAGGTGGGCCGTCAGATGAACGCCGCCGGATATTACATAAACGGCACCGACTGGATAGATTTCTTTAATCCCGATGCAGCCGCAGCCTACTGGAAGAACTTCAGCGAGCGTTTGCTCCCCACAGGTATAGACGCCTGGTGGCAGGATGCTACCGAGCCTGAGAACGATGACCTGAAGGGTCGCATGGTGGCCGGCGGCAAGATTCCCGGAGAGTTCTACCGCAACGCCTACCCCAACATGGTCAACCATACCGTTTATAACGGACTTATAAAGGACCAGCCTGACCGCGACCCGATGATTCTTACCCGTAGCGGATTTACCGGAATACAGCGTTACGGCGCCATCAACTGGTCCGGTGACGTAGGCAATGATTGGGAGACCCTGCGCCGCCAGATAGCAGGAGGCCTGAACCTGATGGCTACCGGACAGCCCTGGTGGACATACGATGCAGGCGGATTCTTCCGTCCTAATAACCAATACACCGATGCCGATTACCAGGAGCGTATGATGCGCTGGATCCAGACAGCTGTGTTCCTGCCGTTCATGCGAGTTCACGGTTACATGAGCCGTACCGAGCCCTGGAACTACTCGGCAGAGACACAGGCCAATTTCCACAAGCAGATAGAACTGCGTGACCGTCTGCAGCCCTACATTCTGGAGTGTGCCAGAAAGGTAAGTGAGGAGAACTACACCATGATGCGTCCGCTGGTATTTGACTTCCCCAACGATGAGGAAGCTCTCAAGCAGCAGACCGAGTTCATGTTCGGCCCCTCACTTCTGGTTTGCCCGGTCACCGAGCCGAGAATCAAGACCATGCGCGTCTATCTGCCTGATTATAAAGAGGGTTGGAAACTGTTTGATTCTGAAAACAGCTCTACATTCAAGGGAGGAACATACGTGGATGTTCCCGTTACTATGGACCGTATCCCCGTATTTATCAAAGCTGATTACAAAACAAAACTATAATATGAAAAAATTACTGACCTTATGCATTGCGCTGGCGGGTATGACAACTCTTTGCAGCGCACAGGAACCTGACAACTGGACCACACAAGTTACTTTCTTTACCCCATCGGTTGTACGCATATACAAGACCGGACCTGACAATCCCGATAAAAAGCAGAGCCTTTCTGTTACCATGCAGCCCGGGCAGGTAAAGAGTACCGTCACTGTCCAGAACGGAGCCATTCTCTACAAGAGTTCTGAACTGACAGTAAAAGTATTGGGAAATGACGTAACCTTCATGGACAGGAAAGGCAACGTTCTGCTGGCCGAAAACGGTTACGGTCACGGCAATGTGGCTATGACCCGCCCCGATTATGCCGACATACCCGTTGACCAGGGATTCAAGCTTGATGCCGATGAACCTCTGTACGGTATCGGCATACAGCAGGATGGCAAAATGGCCAAGAGCGGAACCTACCGCCGAATGATACAGGGCAACACCGATGACTACTGCAATATTGTCCAATCCATCAAGGGATACGGCCTGTTCTGGGACAACTACTCTCCCACCACACTGGGCATTGAGGAGGGCAAGTTCTATTTTACTTCCGAAAACGCAGGCTGCATAGATTACTATTTCATTTGGGGCGGTGATGCCGACGGCGTGATAGCAGGTATCCGCCAGCTTACCGGTACGGTGCCGATGCTTCCGCTCTGGAGCTACGGATTCATGCAGAGCCGCGAGCGTTACAAGTCATCGGCCGAACTGACCGAGGTGCTGGACCGCTACCGCTCAATCGGAGTGCCTATCGACGTGATGATACAGGATTGGCAGTACTGGGGCAGCAACTACCTTTGGAACGCCATGGAGTTCAACGCACCGGAGTTCAGCAACCCCGAGCGCTGGATAAAGCATATCCATGACCAGAACGCCAAACTGATGATATCCATCTGGTCATCATTCGGCCCCATGACCAAGCCCTACCGCGAGCTGGAACCCAAGAACCTGCTCATAGATATAGAGACATGGCCGCAGAGCGGACTTACCGACTGGCCTCCACGCAGGGACTACCCGTCGGGAGTCCGTCCGTATGACCCGTACAGCAAGGAGGCACGTGACATCTACTGGAATCACCTGACACGCCTGTACAATCTGGATATTGACGGCTGGTGGATGGATTCTACCGAGCCCGACCACATGGACTTTAAGGAGACTGACCTGGACCTGCCCACAGCTATGGGTCCCTGGCGCAGGGTTCGTAACGCATTCCCGCTTATGGCAGTGGGCGGCGTGTATGACAACCAGCGTGCCATGGAGAACGGTAATGACAAGCGTGTGCTTATCCTTACCCGTTCCGTGTTTGCAGGCCAGCAGCGTTACGGATCCAACACATGGTCCGGTGACGTGCAGTCCAACTGGAACTCACTCAGGGCTCAAGTTCCCGCAGGCCTTAACTTTGCGCTTACCGGACGGAACCGAGGTTCCGCGTGAACTCTACTACTACGGCCAGGCAGGCGAGCCCGTGTTCGATGCCCTGCTGGGTGCCGTAAAAATGCGCTACAGCCTTCTGCCCTACATATACTCAGTGGCTCATGATGTGAATGCAAACAACGGCACCTATCAGCGTGCCCTGATGATGGATTTCAGAAACGACCGTAAAGTATGGGATATCAACAATGAGTTCATGTTCGGACGCTCACTGCTGGTAGCCCCCGTGCTTGAAGCCAAATACACCCCTGAGAGAGCCCAGAGCAAGAGCCGCGCAGGCATAGGCGATGTAGACTTTTTGGAAGCCAAAAGCACTAAGGTATATCTGCCGGCAGGCACCAAATGGTATGACTTTGAGACCCTTAAGATGTATGACGGCGGTCAGGAGATAGAGCGTGAAGTCAACATCAAGAGCATCCCGCTCTTTGTAAAGGCCGGCACCATCCTGCCCATCGGCCCCGATGTACAGTATTCGACCGAGAAACCTTGGGATGACCTGGAGATACTGGTCTATGCCGGAGCCGACGGCAAGTTCACGCTGTATGAGGATGAGTTTGACAATTACAACTATGAGAACGGAGCATTCTCGACAATTGATTTCAGTTACAATGGCAAGAGCCGCAACCTGACCATCGGCGCCCGCAAAGGTTCATACGAAGGAATGATACAACAGCGTACTTTCCGCATAACGGTGGTTACCGACGGTCACAAGAGAGAGGTCAAGACCGTGAACTACTCGGGCAAGAAAGTGTCAGTGACTCTCTAAACAAAAAAGGTGTCAAATGGGACGGTTCTCTTTGACACCTTTTTTGTATCTTTGCAGGCTGAAACATCATCCATAGATGACAGAATTTGAAATGATAGCCAAGACCTTCCAGGGGCTGGAAGAGATTCTTGCAAAAGAACTTATTGATCTGGGAGCCAATGGGGTGGCCATTGGTAACCGAATGGTGTCCTTTAAAGGAGACAAGGCCCTGATGTACAAGGCCAATTTCCACCTGCGTACCGCAATCCGTATCCTGAAACCTTTCCTTCACTTCAAGGCCGACAGTGCCGACGATGTATATGAAATCTGCCGTAAGGTGGAATGGGAAAAATACATGGACCTGAGCGACAGTTTCGCTGTTGACTCAGTTGTGTACAGCGAGGATTTCCGCCACTCAAAGTTTGTGGCTTACCGCGTGAAGGATGCCATAGCCGACTATTTCCGTGACAAATACGGCAAACGCCCCAATGTAAGCGTAGCCAATCCGGACCTTACGTTCCACATCCACATCTCACATGACGACTGCTCGCTTTCACTTGACAGCAGCGGCGAGTCACTGCACAAGCGCGGCTACCGTCAGGAGGCCATGGAGGCTCCTCTGAATGAGGTGCTGGCAGCAGGCATGATCCTTATGTCAGGCTGGGACGGCAAGTGTGATTTCGTTGACCCCATGTGCGGATCGGGTACAATTCCCATCGAGGCCGCACTCATAGCCAGGAACATGGCACCAGGTCTGTTCCGCAGCCACTTTGCATTTGAGAAGTGGAAGGATTTTGACCGTGACCTGTTTGAGGAGATATACAATGACGACTCACAGGAGCGTGAGTTCGAGTTCACCATAAAGGGATATGACAAGGATCCCAAGGCCATACTGACCGCCATGCGCAACGCCAAGGCTGCCGGCCTGCTTGACACCATACAGTTTGAACAGCGTGACTTCAAGGACTTTGAGCCTGTAAAGGAGCGCACCGTGATCATCACCAACCCTCCCTATGGCGAGCGTCTGGTTGAGGAGAACCTGCTGGGATTGTATGAGATGATAGGTGAGCGCCTCAAGCATGCCCTGATAGGCGGTGAGGCCTGGATCATAAGTTACCACTACGAGTGCTTTGACAAGATTGGTCTCAAGCCGTCGGCCAAGATTCCTCTATTTAACGGAGCACTGCCCTGCGAACTGCGCAAGTACGAGATATTTGACGGACGCTACAACGAGTTCCGCGGTGGTGACCGCCGCCTCAAAAAGGACGATGTGCCCACCCGCCGCAGCGGCACTCTGCGTCACAAGGCACGTCTGGCCGAGAGAGAGGAGGCTCGCAAGACCGAAAAGCCTTTCCGCAAGTCATCGGAGGAGAGAAAGCCCTTCCGCAAGAGCGAAGAAGGCAAACCTTTCCGCAAGAGTGAGGGAGGCAAGCCTTTCCACAAGAGTGAAGGAGGCAAGCCTTTCCACAAGAGTGAGGGAAAGAAGCCTTTCCGTAAAACTGAGAAAAAACCGTTCAGAAACAATAAGAAATGAAGATCCTGTTACTTGGAAGCGGAGGCCGTGAGCATGCTCTGGCCTGGAAGATAGCCCAAAGCCCACAGCTTGACAAACTTTACATAGCTCCGGGCAATGCCGGTACCGCAAACGTAGGTGAGAACGTAGCCATCAAGGCCAGTGACTTTGAAGCCATCAAGGCATTCGTTCTTGACAAGAAGATCGATATGGTGGTTGTAGGCCCCGAAGATCCTCTGGTAAACGGCATATATGACTATTTTCTGAATGACGCCGCACTGAAGACCGTCCCGGTCATCGGCCCCTCAAAGGAAGCCGCACAGATGGAGGGCAGCAAGGACTTTGCAAAGCGTTTCATGCAGCGCCATAACATACCCACCGCAGCATATCAGACATTCACAGGCGAGAACCTTGAAGAGGGACTCAAGTTCCTGGAGACACTCAAGGCTCCCTACGTACTCAAGGCCGATGGTCTTTGCGCAGGTAAGGGCGTGCTGATTCTACCCACTCTCGAGGAGGCGAAGAGGGAGTTGAAGGAGATGCTGAGCGGTATGTTCGGCAACGCCTCATCACGAGTTGTGATTGAGGAGTTCATGAGCGGAATAGAGTGCTCTGTATTTGTTTTGACAGACGGCAAGCACTACAAGATACTCCCCGAGGCTAAGGACTACAAGCGTATAGGTGAGCATGACACCGGCCTGAACACCGGCGGCATGGGATCCGTATCACCCGTTCCGTTTGCCACCAAGGAGTGGATGAAAAAGGTCGAGGACCGCATTATACGTCCTACCGTTGAAGGCCTTGCACAGGAGGGTCTGGTTTATAAAGGATTCATATTCTTTGGCCTTATCAATGTGGACGGCGATCCCAAGGTTATTGAGTACAACTGCCGCATGGGTGACCCCGAGACCGAAAGCGTGATGCTGCGCCTTAAGAGTGACATAGTTGAACTTTTCAAGGGTGTGGCCGCAGGTAATCTGGACACCAAGACCCTGGAGCAGGATCCCCGCTCTGCCGTATGCGTTATGCTGGTATCAGGCGGTTATCCGGAGCATTATGACAAGGGTTATGTCATAAGCGGAATCGATAAGGTAAAGGACAGCGTAGTCTTCCATGCCGGAACCGCCTTCAATGACAAGGGCCAGGTTGTTACCGCCGGAGGACGCGTCATCGCAGTCAGCTCTTACGGTAAGGACAAGGACGAGGCTCTGGCACTCTCATTCAAAGGTGCAAGCCTCATAGATTTTGAGAAAAAATACTTCCGCAGGGATATTGGTCAGGACCTCTGACCTATTGCGGGAATAACATTAAATAACTGTCAATTGATAGCCGTTAACCTTTTAAGGACTATCTTTGGGACTCTCTAATTACTTAGTTCATAGCAAAAATGAATTACAAAAGACTGAAAACCGCCAGCTTCTGGGATTGCCCGGAGTTCATTACCACCGGTTACAAGATGGAAGTAGGACACCCGCCCGGGGCACCTATATTCATGCTTACGGCAAACCTGTTCTCACAGTTTACAAGTGACCCGAGTAAGGTAGCCATGATGGTAAATATCATGTCCGCAATACTTAGCGCACTCTGCATACTGTTCCTTTTCTGGAGCATCACCATGCTCGTAAAGAAACTGGTTGCAGGCACCAAGGATCCCGATATGTGGCAGATGATAACCATATTCGGTGCAGGCATTGTGGGTGCACTTGCATATACATGGTCCGATACCTTCTGGTTCAGCGCCGTTGAGGGTGAGGTCTATGCATACTCATCGTTCTGCACAGCCGTTACATTCTGGCTCATACTTAAATGGGAGGAGAACGCCGATCAGCCCCACAGCGCACGCTGGCTGGTACTGATTGCATACCTGATAGGTGTGTCAGTTGGCGTTCACCTGCTGAACCTGCTTTGTATCACAGCCATCGTACTGGTATACTATTTCAAGAAATCAGAGAACCCCACCTGGAAAGGCGGAATTCTGGCATTCATACTTTCAGGCGTAATCATTGCGGCAGTCCTGTACGGTATCGTTCCCGGTATCGTGAAGGTTGGCGGCTGGTTTGAACTCCTGTTCGTAAACGGTCTGGGTCTGCCCTTCAACACCGGTCTGATGGTCTACATCATACTGCTTGTAGGACTTCTGATCTGGGGTGCATATGAGACACAGCGCGGTGACCGCAAGACTCTCATGTACCTTTCATTCCTGCTTACCGTAGCCTTTGCCGGCATACCTTTCTACGGCCATAAGGCAGGCGGTATCGTACTGGGTCTGGTTGTTCTGGCCGCAGGTGCCATCTACCTCTTCTCAAACGGTATCCCTGAAAAGGTTAAGCCGTCGGCCAGCGTGCTGAACACCATCATGCTCTGCGTCATGATGATTACCATAGGTTATTCATCATATGCAGTCATCGTGATCCGTTCAACCGCCAATCCGCCCATGGATCAGGATTCACCCGAGGATATCTTTGCACTGGGTGAGTATCTGGCACGTGAGCAGTACGGTTCTAGACCTCTCCTTTACGGACAGACTTACAGTTCAGAGTTAGTATATGAACTCAAGAAGGATCAGAAGTATACTTACTACTCACCTGTAACCAAGTTCAAGGGTAACTCCTACGGACGTAAGGAAAAAGCCAACGACTCTGAAAAGGACAGTTACTACATAATGGATGAAAAGATCGATTATGTATATGCACAGAATATGCTATTCCCCCGCATGTACAGCAGGGATCCCGATCATATTGCATCGTACAAGTTATGGTGCGGAGGTATCAAGGGCCGTACAGTCACCTATAACCAGCGTGGAAACAACATCAAGGTTACCGTTCCCACACAGGCCGAGAACCTTAAGTTCTTTTTCAGATATCAGGTCAACTTCATGTACTGGCGTTACTTCCTTTGGAACTTTGCCGGCCGTCAGAATGACAATCAGAACCTTTACGGAGATTTTGAAAACGGTAACTGGATTACAGGTTTCAACTTCATAGACCGCCTGCTTACAGGAGGCGACAGCAAACTTTTACCTGACTCCCTCTCCGGAAAGGGTCATAACGTATTCTATTGCCTGCCGCTCATTCTGGGTCTGCTTGGTCTGTTATGGCAGATTGGAAAGGGACGTGAAGGTTCACAGCAGTTCATCGTTGTTCTGGCGCTCTTCTTCATGACAGGTCTGGCCATCGTGCTCTACCTGAACCAGACTCCGCGCCAGCCTCGTGAGCGTGACTATGCCTATGCGGGTTCATTCTACGCATTTGCCATCTGGATAGGAATAGGCGTTGCCGCCATCGCCGAATGGCTGGGCAGATTCAAGTTTATCGGAAAGAAGGCATCGGCCCTGTTGGCTTTTGTCATCTGTCTTATGGTTCCACTTCAGATGGTAAGCCAGACATGGGATGATCATGACCGTAGCGGCCGATATGCATGCCGTGATTTTGGTCAGAACTATCTGAAATCACTCTCCAAGCAGGGTAACCCGATAATCTTTACAAACGGTGATAACGATACCTTCCCTCTCTGGTATAACTTTGAGACTGAAGGATTCCGTACCGATGCACGTTGCTGCAACCTGAGTTACCTCATGACTGACTGGTATATCGACCAGATGAAACGTCCAGCATATGATTCACCGGCTCTTCCCATCTCATTTGAGAGGATAGATTACCAGACCGGCACCAATGATTATGTAGCCGTTAATCCTGAGGATAAGGAGATCCTGCTCAAGAATAACAGCAAGGAGGCGGTTGAAAGGTCATTTGAACTTCACAACGTCCTTAACTACTGGATCAAGCAGCATCACATGATTCCTACAGATACCATCTGGTTCAAGATAGACAAGGATGCCGTTCTGCGTTCAGGAATGATGATTCCCAAAGCCTATCGCGGTGCAACCGATGAGGAGACCAAGGCAAAGATGCCGGACCGCATGATCATCTCACTCAAGGGTAAGAGCAATCTTATGAAGAATGAGATCATGATGCTTGACCTGCTGGCAAACTGCAACTGGGAGAGACCTCTCTACATTGCTACCACAGTTGCCAAAGAAAACACTCTGGGACTTGGAAACTACTTCCTGCTTGAAGGTCTTGCATACCGTATCACTCCTTTCAACTGGAAGGCCATCGGTGAAGGTACAAGCAACGGCGGTATTGATCCCGACACAATGTATGACAACTTCATGACATTCAATTACGGCGGACTGGACAATCCTGATGTCTATCTGGATGAGACCAACCGCAGAATGTGCCTGTCACAGCGCCGACTTTCCGCTCAGCTTGCAATTGAACTCTTCAACAAGGGTGAGAAGGAGAAGGCTTTCAACGTATTGGAATCAGTAATTAACGGTATCTCCGATGAGTTGATGCCCGTTGACGATGCATTCTATGGCTCAAGTTCTGAGATAGCAAACATCTACCTTGCTTTAGGTCATACCGATAAGGCTGCCAAGATACTATTCCAGACAACCAACAACTATTATCAGCTCATGAGATGGTATCTTAGTATGAACGACCGTAATCTCAGACGCATCAATGCTCAGTTCACAGATATTGCATCCTATCAGTATTCATTAGTATTCCCGTTGTTGGAGAAATGTATTGACAAGGATCAGTATGAGGAGTTGTTTGTTGAGTTCCATAACATGTGCGATGAATTTGAACGTCGTCTGAACTGATGATACTTGAACAGCCCACAGCGATACTGAGTAAAATTTACCCGAATGGCGTCTTCCGGAAAGATCCGGAAGACCATTCGGTTTATCTCACCTTTGACGACGGTCCCATCCCTGAGGTCACTCCGTGGGTACTTGAGCTTCTGGACCAGTACGGTATAAAAGCCACCTTCTTCATGGTAGGTGACAACGTACGCAAACACCCCGAAACATACAGGATGGTGGTGGAGCGCGGACATCACATAGGAAACCATACATTCAATCATGTTCGCGGAATGCGCATGCGCAACCACGATTACATTGACAATGTACACAAGTGTGACAGTTATTTTGCTACCCGCCTGTTCCGTCCTCCTCACGGAGTTCTGCGCCGATGGACATACCGTTACATGAAAGGCGATTACGACATTATATTCTACGATGTGATAACACGTGACTATAATGAGAAACTCAATCCCGAGAAGGTTCTGGAGATAGTAAAGAAGTACACACGCAACGGCTCCATAATAGTATTCCATGACTCCCTGCGCAGCGAGAAGAACCTGCGCTACGCACTGCCCAAAGCCATTGAGTGGCTTAAGGAACAGGGATACCAGTTCAAACAGCTGTAATTATTTAAGACCTATTTCACACAGGACGGTACAGATCTTGTCCTGAACAGATCTTGAGGGTGGCATCTTGATGGCACCCTCATTCATTATGCAGAATGCCAGGTCACGTCCATCGGCTGTATGTATATAGCCGGCCAGGGTACAGGAACCTGTTACGGATCCGGTCTTGGCGTGCACCTTGTTAAGTGTGGTCTTATTGCCCAGGCGTGTCTTGAGCGTTCCGTCCACGCCGGATATGGGAAGGCTCTTGTACATTATCTTGAACAGGTCCTGGTCTTTGTAGATGAGTGACAGCATATCGACCATGAACTGCGGTGAGCACATGTCATACATGGAGAGTCCGCTGCCATCAACTATGTTGAACGATGCCGAGAACATACCGAACTTGCGCGATACAAAGTTCTGAAGGTACTTGGCGGCATCCTTGAATTTTATCTCCCTGGGATACTGCAGGCGTCCGGTCTGCAGGAACATGGCCTCGGCATAGAGGTTGTTGCTCTCCTTCAGGGCCTCTTTTACTATCGAAGGCAGGTCATGTGACACCACTGAAAGTTCACGTCCCATTACCGGGCATCGGCCCCAGTCATACTTGCCGTAACTGATGCCGGCCTCGTCAAGGTACTGACGGAACAGGGCGAATGTGAATTCGGCCGATCCCACCACGCTCAGGTCTGTTGACTGGCGGCGTTTGCAGTTTCCCTCAACAACGATTGTATTGTCATTGTGCATCCAGTCACGTGTTATGGTGAGCGGGCCCAAAGTGTCACAGAGCGTAAGTGATTTGTTCACCACCTTGATGTGGGTGTTGGCGGGGTAGATGTTCACCTCAGGAGCCTTGCCCTTGGAAGTGGGCTTGACCTCAATGCCCACAAACCCCTGATGTACCATAAGGGGTGATATATAGGGCTGGAAACTGGCGGGTGCATCGTCCCAGCACCATCCGGTGGCCCAGTACATGGTGTCCATGATGGAGACATCGGCATAAAGGGTACCGTCTATGCGGTTTATTCCGGCCTTCTTAAGGTCGCCCACCATTCTGCGCAACTCATGCTCATTGAGAGCCGGATCAAGACCGCCTACAAGATAGAGGTTGCCTTTAAGCACGCTGTCATTACCTATGGTGCCCTGGGTCTTGAGGGTTGTCTTGAACTTGTAATCGGATCCAAGTGAAGAGAGTGCGGTAACAGAGGTTATGACCTTCTGGACCGATGCGGGGCGGCACATTATCTTCTCGCGGTAAGCGTAAAGTGTGGTGTCGTTGGTCAGGTCATAAACCATAAGGGCTATGTCTGTACCCTCGGGCAGTTCCTCATAAATGATCTGGTCAATACGCTCGGTAAGCGAATCCAGGTCAATACTGACCGCCGGCAGTGAAACTGTCAGCAGAAGGGAAACAATGATAGTCCTTATAAGTTTCATTTCAATAAGATACGGATGTTTCCAGACCGTTTGCCCTGAGTTTGGCCGCTATGCCGTCAAGCGTTTCGCGGCTTGCCTTGCGCAGGGTTGAGACCGGAGTCTCACGGTCTATGGTGTAAATCATAACCTGGCTGGGACCTATCTTCTTAAGAGTCTCTATCCAGGGCAGAACGTAGGCGTCCGAAGTGTTGTCCATATCGCGGCCGTCAAGCGTTCCTGTCAGGAACATGGTCTGAATGATGACGTGACCTTTGAATTCACACAGGGCCTTGATTATGGCATCCAGGTCGTAGTGTCCCACCGGGTTGTCAATAAGCCTTATGTAGTCAATGTCAACGGTATCCAGTTTCTGGATGTTGTTGTCCAGTTTGAGCAGAGCCTTGAATATGGCGGGATCAGTCACACGGGTGCCGTTGCTCAGCACGCTCACCTTGGCATCAGGGAAAAACTCATCACGCAATGCCACTACATCATCAACTATACCGGGGAACTCGGGATTTGCCGTGGGCTCTCCGTTACCGGCAAAGGTCAGCACGTTGGGCTGGGGCCCATCGGCCTTCATTCTGATAAGGGTGGCGCGCAAGGCGTCATACACTTCCTGTCTGGTGGGTCTGTGATGATGCGGATGGTGCTCGCAGTTACGGCCGCACTCGCAGTAGATGCAGTCAAAGGTGCATATCTTACCGTCGGCGGGCATCAGGTTGATTCCCAACGACACTCCCAGACGGCGGCTGTGAACGGGTCCGAAAATAGGTGAACTGTACAATACGGTTGACATGATTCCTTGTCTTTCCTTTATTCTGTACGCAAAAGTACATCTTTTCTGTCAGAACTTTGATATGAACTGTAACGATATGTCCTCTTTGTGGCAAGCGTCTATGCGCTGATGCGAGGAACTTATCTCGTCACGGTCCAGGTAATAAGTCCCGCCCGCTTTCAGGTTCAGTTGCATGTTGCTGCCCAGCCTGTATTTTACCGTCAGCGCCAGACGTCCGCCCTTGCCGTACAGGCTGATAAAGTTATATGAGTACCGCAGACCGCTCTCATAGACCGATACCCGGCAGTCATAACTCTGGGTATAAAACGCCGCGGCCGAAAGGGCCACATCCAGTCCTGAATCCGGAAAACTGCGCTCATAACTGCCCGTAAGTGCATATCCGTTGGTTATGGGCTGGGCAATGAAATCATACCTGACATAGAAAAACTGGGTCTTCAGGCTGGCACCGCTGGGGCAGTCATGGGTCCAGCGCAGCCGGTAACGTCCGGTCAGGCAGTACTCCAACTGGCGGGTATACTTGCAGTCCTTCTGCTTGGACTTGAAACGTGCCGTGGCATAGAGGGCATCGCGCCGTCCCACCCTCCAGTCGGCCTCCATCCTCAGATCCATCCCGTTACTGGGGGCCGATGCCCCATACCTGGGTTCAGGATGCATGAAAAGGTCGGCATAACCGCTCACCTTTAGGTTACGGCTGCTGTGTGCAAAGCCCGTAAGCAGACCCGTCTCGTTTTGAACACTGCCCTCGGCCATGGCATTTGAGTGAAGTGACAAATACTGCGGGCTGTAATGGCGCACCACCGCGTTGGCTGTCCATCCGTTACCCAACCTGAAGGTCTGCGATGCAATCAGAGCCGGTTTGGAGTCCAACAGTGACAGTTCAGCCTGCAGAGAGTATCTGGCCCTGTTCACTGAGCAGTCTGCCGACACCCCGCTCAAACGTCTGTGCCCCTTGTACGGAACCGTCAGGCTCTCCGTCATGGCGGTTACCCCGAACTTCAGGCCGCGGAAACTGTAACGCATATTGGCCGCAACCATACTCAGTGTCACGTTGTGCTTTTTGGAGAGTTCCAGCGGTGTGCGGTGGTATCCGTCCTCCTTAAATGAACTTATGACTGTATCACCTTTCAGAGTGCCGTCAACAGGAGTCCTTGAAGCCATGAGCGTGAATGTGGTATGACCCCACCCCAAGGCGGCACCGCCACCCCTCTGATAACCGTACTCCCGGGTTGATGAGTGCGGCCCCAACCCTTGGGTCTGACGGCTCATTGACGACAGCGCCATGGTCTTGCCCACACTGAATCCGCCGCCCAGCAGCAAGCCCAACCCGAACTGCGCCCTGAAGTTTCCCAGCGCAAGTTCCTTAAGAACACCCATATCCTTAAGGAACAGATAAGGTGACCAAAAGTCATAACCCCGTTCACCCGTATCCTTATCGGCCGATATCCCCAGCCTTATGCGGTTATGCCAGTTGAATGAGCAGCGAAGGTTATGTGACAGCCTGCCCCCCAGGTAGGTTCCTTTCCTGAAGCCGTCCCTCAGGTAGAGCGGTATGTCCATGCGCCCCACAACTTCAGTGCGTCCGCCATTCAGGACATCGGCCAGCCTTATTCTCTCCTTTTGCGGTGAGGGCGGACCGGCATAGACAAAATGGCGCAGCAACTGCCGCGTGGCGTAGTCAAGGCTGCCGGTCAGTTGAAGTTCGCCAAGGGTGAGCATGGGCCCGTGCATGTAGATGTAGGCGTGGATATCCTCTATCTGACGGTCCGAAAGGAAGGGCAGCGCGGAGAGTTCATCGCGTGTGGCGGTGTTAATGTTCAGGGGCGCCTCATGCAGCGATTCATACATATCGGACAACTCCTCAAGGGCATCGGCCGTGAGTTCCTCATCGGACAGGAGTGTCTCAAGTACGCTCTCCCATCCCTCTTCTGTAATGTTCTGGGAATAAACCGCCGTCAATGGATATGACAGCAGGGCAAACCAGGAGATTAACAATCTTAATTTCATAGTATAGTAGTATTAGAAACAAATGTTTTCCAAAGGATTGGGCCAAAAGTAGGTCTTTTTTGGGATATTTGATAATTTTGCAGACATGAAACGTATCGTCATACTGTTACTGACCCTGGTTATGTGCGTACCCGCCTTTTGCGCGGGGGCCGATGATGACGACAAGCAGCAGCGTGTGCTTGTGGCATTGGCCACCATCATAGACGGCGATACGGTGCCCACTTTCGAGATGATGGAGGTGACCATTTACGGCCGACGCATATACCCCAGCGCCCGCAAACAGCGCAAATACGATAAACTGACCCGCAACGTACAGAAGATGTATCCCATTGCCCTTGAGGTAAAGGCCATACTGGTGGAGACATATCTCTACATGCAGACACTGCAGGATGACGAGGCCCGCAAGGAGCATCTGGAAAAAGTGGAGAAGGGTGTCTGGGACCAGTATTATCCTATTATGCGCCGATGCACGCTGTCACAGGGCAAACTCCTTATAAAACTCATAGACCGCGAGTGCAATCAGACCAGTTATGACTTGATAAAGGCTTTCATAGGAGGATTCAAGGCCAAATTCTACCAGACGTTTGCAGCCCTGTTCGGCGCGTCGCTCAAGAAGGAGTATGATCCCGAGCATGACGATGAGGATGCCATGATCGAGGAGATTATCTGGATGATAGATAACGACATGCTCTAACGCTTTTTTTGCTACCTTTGCGCTCAGATTAAAAAAAGCGTAACAAATGGCATTGCAATGCGGCATAGTGGGCCTGCCCAACGTAGGCAAATCCACACTTTTCAACTGTCTGTCAAGCGCTAAGGTGCAGGCAGCAAACTTTCCTTTCTGTACCATTGAACCCAACGTAGGAACAATTACCGTCCCCGATGAGCGTCTGACCAAACTGGCCGAACTTGTTCATCCGGGCCGAATCGTTCCCGCCACCGTTGAGATTGTCGATATAGCCGGACTGGTAAAAGGCGCCAGCAAGGGTGAGGGTCTGGGCAACAAGTTCCTGGGCAACATCCGCGAGTGCGACGCTATAATCCATGTGCTGCGCTGCTTTGACGATGAGAACGTGACCCATGTAGACGGAACAGTCAATCCTGTCCGTGACAAGGAGATCATAGATACCGAACTCCAGATAAAGGACCTTGAGACCATAGACCAGCGTCTGCAGAAGGTGGCCAAGCAGGCTGCCGTAGGTGACAAGCAGGCCAAGATTGTCTGCGATGTGCTCAATGCATACCGTGACGTCCTGCTGCAGGGCAAATCGGCCCGTACCGTTACATTTGATTCCAAGGATGAGGAGAAGATTGCACATGACCTGTTCCTGCTCACCTCCAAACCCGTGCTCTATGTGTGCAACGTCGATGAGGGCAGCGTCAAGACAGGTAACGCCTATGTGGAGCAGGTGCGTGAGGCCATCAAGGATGAGAACGCACAACTTCTGGTGATTGCCGCCAAGACCGAGAGCGAGATTGCCGAACTGGAGAGTTATGAGGACCGCCAGATGTTCCTTGAGGAACTGGGTCTGGAGGAATCGGGCGTAAACCGTCTGGTGAAATCGGCCTTCAGTCTTCTGAACCTGGAGACATTCATCACCGCCGGACCCATGGAGGTAAAGGCCTGGACATACCGCAAGGGCTGGAAGGCCCCTCAGTGCGCAGGTGTTATACATACCGATTTTGAGAAGGGCTTTATCCGTGCCGAGGTCATCAAGTACAATGACTACGTGGAACTGGGCTCCGAGGCAGCCGTACGCGATGCCGGCAAGCTCTATGTGGAGGGTAAGGACTACGTGGTTGAGGACGGTGATATCATGCATTTCCGTTTCAACGTATAAACCATTAAGGATATGAACAGTTTTCTTGCAGTAATATGGGATCCGGACATTGAATTGTGCCGGATACTAGGACTCCCTATCCGATACTACTCCCTCATGTGGATAGTAGGTCTGGTGGCCGCATACTTTATTGTCAAGAAACTCTATAAGGACCGCGGTATCAAGGAAGAGACATATGAGCCTCTGTTCTTCTACTGCTTCCTGGGCATACTCATAGGCGCTCGCTACCAGCGGCAAGCATTTCATTGAGATGCTGCTTCCCATACGTTTCAAACCGCAGGGAGGCATAATCCTGGCCGGTTACAGCGGACTAGCCAGCCACGGCGGTACCATCGGCATCATAATAGCCATGATCATGTACTGCCGCAAGTACAAGGTCAAGATCCTGGAGTGCATTGACATGGTCTGCGTGGCCACCCCGCTCACCGCCGCCTGCATCCGTCTGGGCAACCTTATGAACTCCGAGATCGTGGGCAAGCCCACCGGCACCGACTGG
>CACWIN010000010.1 GCA_902760965.1 uncultured Bacteroidales bacterium
CCTGTCAGCCGATGCATTCGGCGTACTGCCTCCTGTATCAATCCTGACTCCCGAGCAGACCAAGTACTACTTCCTGTCAGGTTTCACAGCTAAGCTGGCCGGTACTGAGCGCGGTATCACCGAGCCCACTCCCACATTCTCAGCTTGCTTTGGCCAGGCATTCCTTGAGCTGCATCCTACCAAGTATGCCGAGGAGCTGGTTAAGAAGATGGAAAAGAGCGGTGCCAAGGCTTATCTGGTTAACACCGGTTGGAACGGCACAGGCAAGCGTATCTCTATTCGCGACACACGTGGTATCATCGACGCTATCCTGGGTGGTGACATCCTGAACGCTCCTACCAAGAAGATTCCTTACTTTGACTTTGAGGTTCCCACACAGCTCAATGGTGTAGCATGGGGCATCCTTGATCCTCGCGATACCTATCAGAACCGCGCCGAGTGGGAAGAGAAGGCTAAGGATCTGGCTGGCCGCTTCATCAAGAACTTCAAGAAGTACGAGGGTAACGAGGCTGGTAAGGCTCTCGTTGCTGCCGGACCGAAGCTCTGATGACTGCTCACAGATAAAACAAATTCAGAGATTCTCTTTCCGGTCAAAAACTGGAAAGAGAATCTTTGTTTAACTTTATTACTACTTCACGATAATTATTACAGCCAAATACTTTTAAGCACAAGACAATGAAAAAGCTATTATTTACACTCGCAGCATGCCTTGTGGCAGTTGTTGCATCAGCACAGCCCATGGGCGGTCGTCCAATGGGTGGTGGCCGTCCAATGGCAGGTCGTCCTATGGGAGGCCCGATGGGTATGGAAAAGCCCTTCTATGAACTGGAATCAGATTCTATCGCCAACGCGCGTATACAGGATGTTGCCGGCCGTCTGGACCTGAACGAAAAGCAGCTTGACAAAATGGTAAAACTCTACGCTCAGGAATTTGAGGAGTTGTGCCGCAACCTGCAGATGTCAGTCAGGGAATTCCAGATGATGCAGAACGGAGGTTTCCGTGGTCGTGGAAACATGATGGGCGCTCAGACTCCCACCAACGTTCAGTTTGACACTCAGGCTGCAAAAAAGACATATGACCAGATTATCAAAAAGTTTGATAAGCGTTACAAGAAAGCCCTGAACGCCGAACAATACTCAGTTTGGCAGGAGCTGGCAGGAGCAAGACTGGACAACAAGTTCAGCAGCATACTTCAGCACGTTCAGGAGAATACCGAAAGCATGTTCTAAAATATGAAAATAGCACTTATAGGTTATGGTAAGATGGGCCACGAGATTGAGAAGATAGCTCTCTCGCGCGGCCATGATGTAGTTTGCAAGATTGATATTGACAATCCGCAGGATTTTGACAGTCCCCAGTTCAAGAGTGCCGATGTGGTCATTGAGTTTACAGCTCCCACCCAGGCCTACGGAAACATAATGAAGTGTTTCAAGGCAGGACTCAAGGTTGTAAGCGGCAGTACCGGATGGATGGCAGACCACTGCCAGGAGATGCAGGATCTGTGCAAAGACGGAGCCAATACCCTGTTCTGGTCAAGCAATTTCAGCATAGGAGTAGCCCTGTTTTCGAGAGTCAACACATATCTTGCCAAGCTCATGAACAGCTATCCCATGTATGAGGTCAGCATGTCCGAAACACACCACATACACAAACTGGATGCACCTAGCGGCACCGCCATTTCATTGGCCGAAGGAATAATTGACCAGTTGGACCGCAAGAGCGGCTGGAGCAAGGGTATTCTCCTTAATGCTGACGGTAGTGTAAGCGGATCCAGCGAGTATAAACCTCAGGACGTGCGTATTGACTCCATTCGTGAAGGCGAAATAGCCGGCATACACGAAATAACCTATGATTCAAGTGCCGATTTCATAAAGATAATCCACTACGCAAAAGACCGCAGCGGTCTGGCTCTTGGTGCCGTACTTGCTGCTGAATATACAGTGAACCACAAGGGTCTCCTCAAGATGGATGACCTTATGGACTCGTTGTAATAAACTGTTTATGAAAAAACTGAGTGAGGTAAGCAAAAAACAGTGGATCAAGGCCGGAATATACCTTGCTCTGTATATACTGTTCCTTATCTGGGTAAAGAGTTGGCTAGGCATAATAGTCATTCCTTTTCTGATTGACGCCATGACCACCCGCATAATTAAATGGGATTGGTGGAAACAGCTCAAAAACAAGACCCTGTATCAGATTATGGGATGGATAGACGCTATAGTCTTTGCCCTGATAGCGGTATACTTTGTAAACATTTATGTTTTTCAGAACTACGCCATACCGTCTTCGTCGCTCGAAAAATCTTTGCTCATAGGTGACCATCTGTATGTAAGCAAAGTGGCATACGGCCCGCGCAAGCCAATGACTCCGCTTACCATGCCCCTTACGCAGAACACATTCCCCAACGGAGCAAAAAGCTATTTTGACAAGCCTCAATGGCCGTACGAACGTGTTAAAGGCTTTGGCAAGGTTAAGCAGAATGAGATTGTGGTCTTTAACTATCCCGGAGGCGATACCGTGGTAACCAATCCCAGGGTTATTGACTACTATTCGCAGGTATACTCGGACGGCAAAGAATACTGTAACGAAGTCCTTCACAGAGAAATAAACATTGATACACTATCGGCTTTGCAGCAGCGCCGGGTATATGAAATGTATTATAATCTTGGCCGTAAGATAATTGTTCAGAATGAGCAGATATTCGGCAAGATCATTACCAGGCCTGTTGACCGTAGGGAAAACTACGTAAAACGCTGCGTGGGATTGCCAGGACAGACACTCCAGATAAAAGACGGCATAATTTACATAGACGGAGCTGCCAGCAAGCAGCCCGATGCCGTACAGTTCAACTATCTGGTTCGACTGCTCAGACCCATTCCCGAATCACTCAGAGAAAAGATGGACCTGAGTTCCGATGGTTTGAACCCTGTGCACAACCACAAAGGCATAGTTGAATTGCCCCTGACCCAAAAGGCAAAGGAGATCCTTGAAAGCCAGAAAGGCATAGCCGATACCATCATTCGCCGCACATGGAACCAGGATGAATCAATGTGGCTGTTCCCGCAAAACATGAACACCCATTGGACTGTCGATGACTTCGGTCCGGTCTGGATTCCCCAAAAGGGAGCTACGGTTGACCTTAGCATTGACAACCTGCCTCTGTACGAACGTATTATAAAGGTATACGAAGGCAATGACCTAAAGGTGGAACGTGACGGATCAATCCTGATAAACGGTCAGAAAGCCAATAGTTACACTTTCAATATGGATTACTACTGGATGATGGGTGACAACCGCCACAACAGTGCCGATTCCCGTTTTTGGGGCTTTGTTCCCGAGGACCACATAGTTGGCCGTCCGGTATTCATATGGCTATCCCTTGACAAAGACAAAAAATGGGGACAGAAAGGCAAAATACGCTGGAACCGTATATTCCACTCAGTAAAGAGCTATAACTGATGGAAAACATACTGCTCAGTTCGGCATATCTGCCACCTGTAAGTTTCTTCACCGCCATCAAAAGTGGCGGTGATGTGCTTATAGAACAGTATGACAATTACTGCAAGCAGACATACCGCAACCGATGCATAATAGCTACAGCCGGCGGCAGGCAGGCACTTACCATTCCGGTAGTCAAGTCCGAAAACCCCAAGCAGCTAATGAAAGACGTGCGCATAAGCGACCACGGCGAGTGGCGCCGTCAGCACTGGAACGCATTGGAATCGGCCTACATGAACAGCCCCTTTTTTATGTATTATCAGGATGATTTCCGTCCTTTCTACGAAAAAAAGTATGAGTTTCTGATTGACTTCAACATTGAACTGACCGCTCTGATCCTTAAACTGGGCGGTATAAATAAGGAATTACATAGGACCGAGTCTTACGGAAACACTAATGGTTATGCTGACCTGCGTTATCTTGTGGAACCTAACGAACAGGCTCCGTATTGCCAAAAGGAATACTGGCAGGTGTTCAAACAGAAACACGGATTCCTGCCCAACCTCAGCGCCGTAGACCTCCTCTTCAATATGGGTCCTGAATTCCTTCTTTATCTCTAGAGGGGCACAAAGGGGACGGTTCTTTTTGTGCCCCTCTCTAGAACACCTCCTAGAGCAATAATTAGGGGCACAAAAAGAACCGTCCCCTTTGTGCCCCTCTTAAAGGTAAGCTTGAACTTTGCTGAAGATTGTATTGGGATCGATGCCGGTAAGGCAGCGGTAATCGCCGTACATGCACTCCTTTTTGCCATAGATGGAGCACGGACGGCACGGAAGGTCAAGCTGAATGCAGTTATCGGGATCCTGTCCCCACCCCATAAAACCGGCGGCAGGATGTGTAGCACCCCATATTGATACCACAGGAGTTCCTGTAAGCGACGCCAGATGCATATTTGATGAATCCATAGCCAGCATTACATTCATGTGGCTCATAAGGATAAGTTCACCGGCCATACCCAGACTGGTGTCAATCATTTCGACAGAACGGTATTTTTCGGCCCATTCCTGAACCTGAGCCAGTTCCTTGCCGTACGCAAAAACAAACTGACGGCATACCCCGGCCGAATCCAGTTGGGCAACCACCTCCTCCATTAGATACAGAGGATATATCTTTCCTTTATGAGCAGCAAAAGGAGCTACACCAATCCACGGGCATTCCTTGTTTCCTACAATATTCTTAATGGCCGACAAATCCCCCTTACCGTTGCCGAATATGGAACTGAACTCAACATCAAACTTAAAGCCCAGTTTTTCCAGTACAATACGGTAGCGGTCAAACGAAGTGAGGCGTGGAGTAAGATCCTTGTTCTTGAAACGCGTAAGACGTTTGCGTGAGCGGCGGTCCTTGTGTATCCTGCGGACTTTTGTAAAGAAAAGCCTATAGAAAAAAGAGAGTGCGGTGGTACGTAAAACCCTGTGAATATCGGCCACAGCATCAAAATGCTTTTTGCGTAGGCTTAAGAAGAGCTTAAACATTGCTCCAAAGCCGTGATAATCCTTTTTAAGGTCAACCCCCAGAAAACTTACGTTGTCCGGCATTCCCGCAAAAAATGGTGCAAACCGGGCATTGGAAAGCATAGTGAAATGCGTATCAGGATAAGCCCGGGCGACCGATTGTAATACAGGAACGGTCATAGCCACATCTCCTATTGCGGAAAAGCGGATAACAAGAACGTTTTTGTATTTGGGTTTCTTATTTTGAGCCATTCTGTCCGTACAGAACAGGGTTTAAGGTCGGGTCATTGTACATTTTCATCTGCTTGTAGACTTTCATGTACTTGCGTCCGGCAGCCATATCGTCAAGCAGCATGTCTATTGCCTGCGAAAGGTCTTTCTTTTGCTCAAGGAGCACATTCAGCTTGTCCTGACAACGTTTTTTCTGTTCATCAGGAACATCTGTACGTTCAGCTTCAATCTTCATATGAAAGATCTTGAGCGCCAGAATTGAAAGACGGTCCACCGCCCATGCAGGGCTTTCGGTATTGATGGTAGCACCAGGCAATGTCTTTGTATCCTTGAACTTATCCAGGAAATAGCTGTCAATAAGTTCAACCAAGTCAGTGCGTTCCTGATTGGAACGGTCTATACGGCGCTTTATGGCCAATGCCTTTACAGGATCAATCTGGGGGTCACGGATAATGTCCTCCAAATGCCATTGCACGGTATCAATCCAGTTCTTAAGGTATAGCCAGGATTCTATGCTTTTTTCCTTATACGGATTGGCAATGGGAGTATCAACATTGTCTGTCTTGTGATAATCCTTTATGGCGCGGTCAAAAACCGTCAGACTGCATTCACTGAACGACATAAAAATGATTGTTCTTTTACGGCTGCAAAATTAATTTATTTTTTAATACTGCCAATTCAAAGAGGCGCAAATCATGATTACACACACTTGAGGTATTTGTGCAAACAAGAATGCATTTCACAATACTTTATTTGTAGAGAAGGCCAAAAACCGATTCCTTTGCACCCAATTATATCTAAAGAACTATTCATTAACATTAAAAACTACAATTATGGCAGATTCACAGATTGCAGAGAGAGTTCAGGCTATCATCGTTGACAAACTTGGTGTTGAGGCATCAGAGGTTACTCCCGAGGCTAGTTTCGCAGCTGATCTGGGTGCAGATTCACTGGATACCGTAGAGCTCATCATGGAGTTCGAGAAGGAGTTCGGCATTTCAATTCCCGATGATCAGGCTGAGAAGATCACAACCGTAGGTGAGGCTATCGAGCTCATCAGCCAGGCAGCTACAAAGTAAGCCAGCAATCACTCTGATATGGATCTGAAAAGAGTAGTAGTAACAGGACTGGGTACCGTAAACCCCCTAGGCAATACTGTCCAGGAATTCTGGGACAATGCCTTGGCCGGAGTAAGCGGTGCCGGACCTATTACCAATTTTGACATTGAATCCGTACCCACCAAGGTCAAGTTCGGGTGTGAGGTCAAGAATTTTGACGTATCAAAATACATTGACCGCAAAGAGTTGCGCAAGATGGACAAATACAGTCATTTTGCCATTGCCAGCGCAGCTCAAGCCATGGAGGATTCAGGTTTGGACCTTGAAAAGGAAGACCTGAACCGCATAGGAGTGATCCTTGGTTTCGGTATGGGAGGTGTTGACTCTTTTCAAGAGGGAATGGACACCCTCCACGAGCAGGTTGGACTTGGAATAAAGGAACTCAAGGTTACACCTTTCTTTGTTCCACGCATAATAGGTTCCATTGCGGCCGGTCTGATTTCGATCAACTATAAGCTTAAAGGACCCAATTATGCCACTTCATCGGCTTGTGCATCAAGTACGCACGCCATCATTGACGCCGTTAACATGATACGTCTGGGTAAGGCCAACGTGATTGTGTCGGGCGGAGCTGAGGCGGCTTTGGGTGAATGCGGAATAATAGGATTCGGAGTAATGCACGCACTCTCCACAAGAAATGACTCTCCCCAGACGGCTTCACGCCCCATGAGCGCAAGCCGCGACGGATTTGTTCTTGGCGAGGGCGGCGGCATACTTATCCTTGAAGAATATGAGCATGCCAAGGCACGTGGCGCAAAGATTTACGCCGAGGTAGCCGGATGGGGTGCCACAGCCGATGCATTCCACATGACAGCCCCGGATCCGGAAGGACTTGGTGCAATACGTGTCATGCAGGAGGCTCTTCAAGATGCCGGCATGAAACCCACGGATATAGATTATATCAACATGCACGGCACCTCTACTCCGCTTGGTGACATTGCTGAATGCAAAGCCATTAAGGAAGTGTTCGGTGATCATGTATACAACATGAATTTGAGTTCAACCAAATCCATGACAGGTCATCTGCTTGGTGGTGCAGGCGGTATTGAAGCAATCGCTACAGTACTTGCCATAAAGAATAATATCATCCCGCCTACAATTAACCACGAGGAGGGTGATGAGGATGACCAGATTGACTACAAGATGAACTTCACTTTCAACAAAGCTCAGAAAAGAGAAGTTCGCGCTGCTCTTTCCAATACATTCGGTTTTGGAGGACACAACTCCTGCGTTATCTTCAAAAAGTGCATAGACTGACACAAAAACGTTTTTGCGTAAAAAACGCAAAATTCCGCAATGCGGCATTGGCCATCATAGCCTTTGCCGCATTGTGGGGTTGTGCAGCCATAGGCAATCCTGACGGAGGTGCGTTCGATGAAACTCCCCCAAAAATAACAGGCAGCCATCCCAAGAACGGAGCTACTGGAGTAAACTCCAAGAAAGTAAGCATTGACTTTAACGAGTTCATCAAACTAGAGAACCCTAATGACAATGTAATTATCTCCCCTCCCCAAATTGAACATCCCGAGGTCAAGGTTACAGGCAAGAAAATACAGGTAGAACTGTTTGATTCTCTCAAGCCCAACACCACCTACTCCATAGATTTCTCCGACGGAATAATAGACAACAACGAGGGCAACCAGTTGGGTAATTACTGTTTCCGATTCAGCACCGGCGATGTAATTGACTCTCTTGAAATTTCGGGATATGTCCTTAACGCCCAGGACCTTGAGCCCATTAAAGGCATCACTGTAGGTCTTCACAGTGACCTGTCCGACAGTGCATTCCTGACCAAACCTTTTGAAAGGGTATCACGAACCGATGCCGCCGGTCATTTTAACATCCGCGCCATAGCTCCGGGCAAATACCGCATTTATGCAGTTTCGGATATGGACCAGACTTTCAGCTTTTCACAACGTAATGAAAGAATTGCCTGGATGGACTCCGTAATTGTCCCCACTTTTGAGATTGCATACCGCGAGGATACCATTTTTAACGACGACGGCTCCGTTGACACCACCTTGCTTGTAAAATATACTCATTTTATGCCCGATGACATAACATTGCTGGCATTCACCCCAACGCCAACAATCCAGTATATGAGCAAAGCCGAGCGCGCAACCCATGAAAAATTCACTCTTCAGTTCTCACTTCCGGTTGATTCCATGCCTTTAATAAAGGGCATCAACTTTGACGAGAATGACGCATACGTTCTCCAGCACAGTGAAAGGTACGACACTCTAACTTTCTGGATGAAAGATTCAACCGTTTACTACAAGGACACCCTGATACTGAGCGTATCCTATCTGGCAACCGATACTGCCGGTTTGCTTTCCCCTACAACCGACACGCTCAAACTGTCGCCCAAGAAAACCAGGGCAAAAATCCTCAAAGAGCAAGCCAAGATACGCGAAGAGGATCAGAAACAGTTGGAAAAGAAACTAAAGAAACTGGAAAAAGCAGGTGATTCCCTTGGTATAGTAAAACTGCTCACCCCTCAAAAGGAGTTCCTTAAATCAACTCTCACATCCGGATCGGGGCTCAATCTTTACAAGGATATTACGCTTCAGTTCACAGAGCCTGTCTCTTTTGTTTCGGACTCGGCCTTCCATGTGCAGTTAAAACAGGACACCACATGGCTTGACATTCCTTTTGAGATTGAACAAGACACCCTGAACATTCTTAAATACTCAATTTATGCCGAATGGAGGCCCGAAAACACATATCAGATAACCATTGATTCGGCAAGCATAGTAGGATTGTACGGGCTGCACAACGACAAGATTAAAAGCACTCTTATATACAGCGAACTGAGCAGATTCAGCAAGATGACCGTAAATGTTGCCAATCCCAAGCCGGGATATACCGTAAATATACTAAACGGTCAAGGACTAGCCGTGCGCAGTTCAAAACTGGAGAACGGTACAGCCGAGTTCTTCCTGCTAAATCCGTCAACCTATTTCATTTCCATGTTTGATGATGTTAACGGGAATGACAAATGGGACAACGGAGAATATGACGAAAAAAGACAGGCCGAAGGAGTGTGGTACATTAACCGCAGCTTTACGCTCAGACCTGACTGGGAACACTCAGTAGACTGGAACATAAACGAAATTCCTTTGACGGAACAGAAACCTGAGGCCTTGAGAAAGGTTAAACCCAAAAAGAACGCCAAAGACATCCATCAAAAGAATGTGGAACGTCTTGAAAAGAAGGCCAAGAATAAAGAATCCGACCTTAAGAAAAAGGAGGAAAAACGCCAGGAGCGCAAAGAACGCCGTGAAAGGGACAAGGAGTACCGTGAAAACAGACTTAAAGCCAAGCAGGCACAGATTGACAGCCAGAACGGAACGGATATTCAAGCTGAAAACCAGGATCAGGCTGAAAACGAGAATCAGGAAAACTAAGTTCAGGATTCAATATTCCTGCGCCAAACGTTCAGGAAATTCTGACCCCATACAAGAGACAGGTCTTGGTCACTGAGCCCCTGAGCCATAAGCCTGCATGTCAACCTTGTGAACCAGGATGCATCCTCAAGACCAGGCAATCCGCCGCCGCCGTCAAAATCGGACCCTATACCTACGTGATCCACGCCCATTACCTCTATCATGTGCATTATATGGCGGACTGCGTCATCAATAGTGGCGTTACCGCCTTTCTTAAGGAACCCGCTGTACAGGCAAACCTGAGCTACGCCTCCGCTTTCCGAAAGGGCCCGCATCTGCTCATCGGTCAGGTTACGGGTATGGTCACAAAGGGCGCGGCTGGATGAGTGTGAACATATTATGGGTTTGGTACTGCACTCCAAAGCATCCCAGAAACTCTTTTCGGATGCATGTGACAGGTCAACCATCATACCCACCTTGTTCATTCTGGCTACAACTTTACGGCCAAAATCAGAAAGTCCGTTATGTTCATTATTACCCTTATGTGAGTCACATATATCGTTGTCACCGTTATGGCAAAGAGTCATGTATGCAACTCCGCGCTTGCGGAAGCGGTCAACGTTATCCACATCAAGACCTACGGCATAACCGTTCTCTATTCCCTTTACAACCGATTTAATTCCATTGAACTTGTTCTGCCACAACTGGGCAGGTGTAGTTGCAATGGCGGCAAAACCTGCACACTCGCCTATCCGTTCATCTATGAGCGACAGCAGACGGTCAGCCTTGGCTACAGCGGCCTTAAGTGACTGCTCATCACGTTCATGCTGTTTAAGGTATGCCACCATAAAACTTGTATCCAGACGACCGCAGGTCATCTTTTGCAAGTCAACCAGAGGATTATAGCTGAATGTAGGACTGCCATCGGGCGACGGTTCGCCTACATACTCATACTCCACGGTCACACCAGGATTCTTCTGGTAAAAATGAGCCCCCTTGTCAAAGAACATGGGACTGTCACAGTGGCTGTCCAGTATCAGTGTCCTTTTGTGCAGTTCTTTTGCCCTCCTGTACAGTCCGGCCTGCTCAGTAAGCCAACCGAATATTGGCATCATGGTACGGTCATTCTCAAGCAGGAAACACTCCGGATGCCACTGAACTCCCAAGATAGGACGGAATGCGGTTGACTCCATACCCTCTATTATGCCGTCGGGTGCCACAGCGGTTACACGGAATCCCTGCGGAACCTCCTTTACAGCCTGATGATGAAAAGAATTGACAGCAAGTGTCTCCTTTTTGAATAACTGATACAGCAGGGAGTCTTTTTCAAGCTGAACGTTATGCGAAGGCAGACCACGTGCTATGGTCTGGCTATGCTCAATGCTCTCCCTGTCATGCTGAGTCCTGATATCCTGATACAACTTGCCGCCAAGAGCAGCTGCCAGGATCTGTATTCCCCGGCAAATGCCCAATATGGGAATCTGACGGTCAACGGCCAAACGTACCAAAAGCAACTCCTGTGCATCACGGCGTGGATTAACGGATACGCAATCAAGAGCTTCCTCACGCAGATAGTCCGGGTCTATGTCGGCCCCGCCAGACAGAACTATTCCGTCAAGAGAGTCAAGCAAAGAGACCAGCGCCTCCTGGTTATCATAAGGAGGAATGACCACGGGGGTTCCTCCGGCCTCCAATACAGACATATAATAGCCCTGAGCCAGAGTACAGTCACCCTCCCTGAAATTACCGCTTATACCTATAACCGGAGCGTGAAAGCCCAATACATCGGTACCTGAATCCATCTTGCGGACCAGGTTGTCAAGCACGTCAGCCTTTTTGAACATTATTCTATGATTGGAATCTCTTTCTTTATGCTCTCGTCGAGCGAAATAAGAGTCTCTGTTGCCGTAACACCCTTGATTTCCTGGATGCGGCCGTTGATCAGCTCCATAAGATGAGAGTTGTCACGGGCATACAGTTTTATCATCATTGTGTAACGGCCGGTGGTAAAGTGGCTCTCAACCACCTCCGGAATCTGGTCCAGCTCCGCAACCACCTGATGGTACATGGATCCTTTTTCGAGTGTCAGGCCCACGTATGTACATGTGTTGTAACCAATGCTACGGGGATTCACATGATATCCCGAACCGGTTATTACACCGTCATCAAACATACGCTGTACACGTTGGTGTATGGCTGCACGTGATACTCCACACTGAAGAGCTACATCCCTGAACGGGATTCTTGCATTCTGCGAAATGATACCCAGTATCTTCCTGTCAAGCGAGTCCATCCTTTCTGATCCTGTAATTGGTTTCTTGGCGTTCATATTGTTAGCAATAAATCTTATTTCGACAATAATATCCATCAAATGTAGCAACTATTTCTTTCCGTTGGACCGCAAAAGGTAACAAATTGACAAAAAACAAGAAAAGCGGCCATAAAGACCGCTTTCCATGACTCATTATGATGTAATATCAATAAACTTTTACAAGCTCTACATCAAACACAAGTGCTGCAAAGGGAGGTATGTCACCCTGGCCGCGCTCGCCGTAAGCAAGTTCCGAAGGAATGTAGAATCTGTACTTGTCACCTTCGCTCATAAGCTGAAGACCCTCGGTCCAACCCTTGATCAGGCCTGACAGTGTGAATCTGTAGGGCTCCTTTGACTCGTCATAAACCTCACCGTCAATAGATGCGCATTTGTAACGGACTTCAATATCACTTGATTCCACCGGCTTTTTTCCACCAGCACCAAGTTTTACAACCTCATACAGAAGGCCACTCTCGGTCTTGAACACGTTCTCCTCGTGTGATTTCTTTTCAAGGAATTCCTCACCCTCTATGCGTACCCTGTCAAAAGCCTTCTGGCTAAGATAGTTGTAGAGACGGTTTGATGTTTCATCGGCCTCCTCGAATGACATGATTTTCCAGTTCTCGGTCATACCGTCATTGAAACCGCTAAGATAGTTGCTCTTGTTAAAGGTCTCACCTGCGCCGAACAGAGTTGTGCTCAGAGCCTCAAAGGCCTGTGACATCTCCTGGCAACCTATCTCATAACCCAAAGCGTAAGCCAGTTTGGCCTTGTCCTCAGGATCATTGGCAGCATCAAGGAAGCCCTTCATGAATTGCTTCATTGTAACAGAGTCAATAATATCCTCAGGGAGCTGGTTCTTGTAAACGCGGACAGCACGTCCCATACCTATTGAGTAAGAGATAGTGTCCTTAACATCATTCATAGTCACCTTGCCGGTTCCGGTTCCACCGCAGGATGTAATGACTGCAACTGTCATGCAAGCCATCAGAACATTAAGTTTTTTCATTTCCTTTTTTATTTGTTAAATACCTGTTTTCTAAAAATTTTGTGCAAATGTAGTGCTTTTTTCAAAGTTAGCCATACAACCAACCTCTTTATTGCACAAACAGAACCTTCCCATTTGTGTTATACCGAAAAATGCAGTAATTTTGAGACTCTAAATTAAACTAGGTATGGAAATCTACTGCATCAATAACAAAAAGACTGAGAGTTTCAATCCCGGAGTCACTTTTACCCAGATATTCAATACGCTTAAAATAACCCTGCGAGGCTGCCCCATGTGCGTTTACGCCAACGGCAAGGTAATGGATATGGAGGCAAAAGTGTATGAGGACTGTGACGTGGAGTTTCTTGATGCTACCACCAGCACCGGAGCGCGCTCATGTCTGTTGGGACTTGTATTTGTTCTTTACAAAGCTATAACCGAACTGTACCCTGGAGGCAGGATTAGAGTTTCAAATGCCATATCCAAGGGATTCTACTGCCCTGTGGAGATTGGACGCGACCTGACCGATGAAGACGTGACCATGATAAGCGAACGCATGGGCAGCATTATAGGCCGCTCAATTCCGTTTGTCAAGCATACCGCCCACACTAAAGAGGTGGCCGATATCATGGAAAAATCGGGACGCAAGGATTCGGCCCGCCTGCTTAGGAGCATAGGTACAATTTACAGCAGTTACTATACTTTGGAAGAGTTGCCGGATTGGTTCTTTGGCGTATTGCCGCCCCATACCGGCTGCCTTAAGGTTTTCGGTCTGGAGCCAATGTCGGGAGGAGTCCTTGTACGTCTGCCTGACAAGCATAACCCGGATCAGCTGGAGCCAATGATACGTCAGGACAAGATGTTCGGCATATTCAAGGAGCACCACGACTGGATGAGGATTCTTGGCTTTTCCACCCTTGGAAAACTTAACGAAGCCATTGCAAAGGGCCAGACCAACATGATCATAAATGTGGCCGAGGCACTCCAGTCACAAAAGATAGTGCATATTGCCGACCAGATTGTAAAAAGACGCAATGAGGGCAAGGGACTTAAGCTGATCATGGTTTCGGGACCGTCATCATCGGGCAAGACCACATTCAGCAAAAGACTCATGGTACAGTTGCTGGCTCAAGGACTTACCCCAAAGGTCCTCTCGCTCGATGACTATTTCCTGGACCGTGACCACACTCCGCTTGATGAAAACGGAGAACATGACTTTGAGTCACTGTACGCAATAGACCTGCCGTTCTTTAACGAGCAGCTTAAAGACCTTCTTTCTGGCAAAAGCATCAGGCCGCCCCGTTTCAATTTCAAGAAAGGCGGAATACGTGAGTTTACCGAACCCGAGATGAGTCTTGGCGAGAACGACGTGCTTCTGATTGAAGGAATACACGCCCTTAATCCGGACCTTATGCCCGATATTCCGGCCGAAAGACGTTTCCTGATTTATGTGTCTGCCCTTACAAGCATACGCATAGACCAGCACAACTATATCCCCACAACCGACAACCGTCTGCTGCGCCGTATAACACGCGACCACAAATACCGCAGCTACTCCGCTCAGGATACCATCGGGCGCTGGGCATCGGTCCGCGCCGGCGAGGAAAAGTGGATATTCCCATATCAGGAAAATGCCGATGCCATGTTCAATTCGGCCATGATATTTGAGATTGCGGTCATTAAGGATATGGTCGCTCCTATCCTGGAGGAGGTTCCCGAGGACAGTCCTCAGTATGCCAAGGCATGCCAGCTCAAGGATTTCCTTAAGCTGTTCCGCACCATTCCAAGCCAGAACCTGCCGCCCACATCGCTGGTTCGCGAATTTATTGGAGGCAGCAGTTTCCACTATTAAACAATCGTAAATGGCTGAGCAGTCAAATATACAGACTCAAATACAGACCCAGTCACAGGTCCAGATCCAGACCTTGTCACCCCAGCAGGTGCTCGAGGCCAGGCTGCTTGCCCTGTCCACACTGGAGCTGGAAGAGCATGTACGCTCCGAAATCAATGACAACCCCGCCCTTGACGACGGCACCTCAGAACCGCTGTCACAGGATGCTGAAACAACAGAACCTGATGATGAACTCTATGATGAAGGCGCTGATGATTACCGTGATGACAGGTCCGGTTCTGATGACTGGAATGATGACGATGATGACTGGTATGACCGCTCAGACAGGGGAATGTCAGGCACGGTAGCCGATGTACCCTTGGCTGACACACGCTCTTTCTATGACCTGCTCTACGAACAACTGCGCGAACAGGATCTGACCGAGCGCCAGATGAAGATTGCGCTCTACATAATAGGTTCCATTGACAATGACGGTCTGCTTGACAAAGACGTGCAGGCCATATCTGATGACCTGGCTTTCTATCATGACCTTGACGCCTCAACTGATGAGATTGAGCAGGTTCTCAAGGTTATTCAGGATTTTGACCCCGCAGGTATTGGGGCGCGTAATCTGCAGGAGTGCCTGTTGATACAGATCCGCCGCAAGGAGGATTCTCCTTTAAAGGCGCTTCAGGAAAAGGTCATCTCAACCATGTTTGATGAATTCACCCACAAGCGTTGGGACAAGATATCGGCCCGTCTTGGCATAGACAAGGACAAAACCGACGCAGTGATTGCAGAACTTGTAAAACTGAATCCGCGTCCCGGCAGTTCACTTGGTGAGACAGTTGGGCACAGCCGTCAGCACATTGTCCCTGATTTCATTCTGGAGAACTATGACGGTGATATTTCATTTACTCTGAACAACGGCAACATACCCCAACTCCATGTGAGCCGCGAGTATTCCGATATGCTTGACCGCCAGATAAAAGGAGGAAACAGCAACCAGCGTGATGCCGCTCTCTACATAAAGCGCAAACTTGACTCAGCCAAAGGATTCATTCAAGCTCTGCACCAGAGAGAAGTGACCCTGACCCGCACCATGCAGGCCATAATTGACATGCAGCGACCGTTCTTTACTGAAGGTGATGATACCCTGCTCAAACCCATGATCCTGAAAGATGTTGCAGAGAAAACGGGTTATGACATTTCAACCATCTCACGTGTTACGAGCGGCAAATATGTGCAGACCAACTTCGGTACATTCCCGCTCAAGGCATTCTTTACTGACGGCGTCAAGACCAGCAGCGGTGAGGAGGTTTCAGTAAAGGAGATACACCGCATACTGCGTGAGGTTACTGATGCCGAGGATCATGCCAATCCGTTGACTGATGAGCAACTGGCCGACATGCTGGCTGAGCGGGGATTCAAGGTGGCCCGACGCACCGTAGCCAAGTACCGCGAACAGATTGGCATCCCGGTAGCAAGAATGCGTAAAAGCTAAACCCAAAGCCAACGCCAACGCCAAAGTATAAAAGTATATATATGAAACCAACAGTAAGCATTATCATGGGCAGTACCTCCGACCTGCCCGTTATGGAAAAGGCAGCAGCCTTTCTGGACAGCATCCAGGTTCCGTTTGAGATGAACGCTCTGTCAGCACACCGCACACCTGCGGCCGTTGAGGAGTTTGCAAAAAACGCCCAGTCCCGCGGAATAAAGGTCATAATAGCAGCAGCCGGCATGGCAGCCGCCCTGCCCGGCGTGATTGCCGCCAATACAAACGTTCCCGTAATAGGTGTACCAATAAAGGGTATGCTTGACGGTCTGGACGCCATGCTCTCAATCATACAGATGCCCCCCGGAATACCCGTAGCCACCGTTGGCGTGAATGGAGCCCAGAACGCAGCTATTCTGGCTGCCCAGATTCTGGCAGTAGCAGATAAGGATCTGGCCGCACGTCTGGCCGCCCACAAGGAGGGCCTCAAGGATAAGATTGAGAAAGCAAATGCTGAACTGAGTCAGGTAAAGTATCAATTCAAGACCAACTGATAATGGCCATATATAACCGCAGGAAAACAATAAGCGTACGTGTGGGAGGTACCGCCATAGGCGGCAACAATCCCATACGCTTTCAGTCCATGACCACCACTGCAACCATGGATACTCAGGGCTGCATTGAGCAGGCCATACGTATCATTCAGGCCGGCGGTGAACTGGTACGCATGACCACCCAAGGCACACGTGAGGCTGAGAACATGCACCTTATCCGTGAGGGTCTGACCGCCCGCGGTTATAATACTCCTCTGGTTGCCGATGTCCATTTTAACCCTGCCGTTGCCGATGTAGCCGCCCGTTACGTTGAGAAAGTACGAATCAACCCCGGGAACTATGTGGATCCCGCACGCACGTTCAAGCATCTGGAATATACCGATGATGAATATGCCCAGGAGATACAACGCATACGTGACCGCTTTATCCCGTTCCTGAACATATGCCGTGAGCATGGTACCGCCATTCGCATAGGCGTAAACCACGGCTCACTGTCGGACCGCATAATGAGCCGTTACGGCAATACTCCCGCCGGAATGGTTGAGAGTTGCATGGAGTTTCTGCGCATATGCGTGGAGCAAAACTTTATGAACGTGGTAATATCCATCAAGGCCAGCAACACCGTTGTCATGATAGAGACCGTGCGACTGCTGGTAAAGGAGATGGACCGCGAAGATATGGCGTTCCCCATTCATCTGGGGGTAACTGAGGCCGGTGAGGGCGAGGACGGCCGCATTAAGAGTGCCATAGGCATAGGCGCTCTGCTGGCCGAAGGCATTGGTGACACCATACGCGTATCACTGTCCGAAGCCCCGGAACGTGAGATCCCCGTGGCCCGCAAACTGGTTGACTATGCGGCCCGCAGCGCTGAGGTACGTGCATCGGCCAGGATAGAGAACGGCGTTTTGCAACTGTCCTACAATGATGAATCACTTGAAGATTTCCAGCTGCATGCTGCAATGGACGCAGGTGCCCTGCTAATAGACGGCAAGGCAAAAGAGCTGAAACTCTCTGACCCCAATATACCCGCTGAACAGGTACGCTCCACAGAGGATGCCATAATGCAGGGAGCCCGCATCCGTTTTACCAAACCGGAGTACATATCCTGTCCGGGCTGCGGACGTACACTTTACAATCTTGAAGATACAATAGCACGCATAAAAGCTGCCACAGGCCACCTTAAGGGCGTCAAGATAGCCATTATGGGCTGCATAGTGAACGGTCCCGGTGAAATGGCCGATGCCGATTTCGGTTACGTAGGCGCAGGCCGCGGCAAGATAAGCCTTTACAAAGGCAAGGAGTGCATAGAGAAAAATATCCCCGAGGAGAATGCCGTTGACAGGCTCCTCAAATTTATTGAAGAAACAATGACAAAATAATATGGAAAACAAACTGACCATCTACAACACCCTTACAAGAAAGAAAGAACTGTTTGAAGCATTGAATCCGCCACACGTAGGTATGTACGTGTGCGGCCCTACAGTATATGGTGATCCGCATCTGGGTCACGCACGTCCGGCTATCACATTCGATATCCTTTTCCGTTACCTTCAGCACCTGGGCTACAAGGTACGTTATGTCCGTAACATTACCGATGTAGGCCATCTGGAGCATGATGCCGATGAGGGTGAGGACAAGATTGCCAAAAAGGCACGCCTGGAGCAGCTGGAGCCCATGGAGGTAGTTCAGTACTACACCCTGCGTTACCACAAGGCAATGGATGCCCTGAACGTGCTGCCGCCCAGCATTGAGCCGCACGCATCGGGCCATATCATAGAGCAGATTGAACTGGTAAAGCAGATTCTGGACAACGGTTACGCATACGAGAGCCAGGGCAGCATATACTTTGATGTGAACAAGTATAACAAGGACCATCACTACGGCATACTCTCAGGCCGTAACCTGGATGATGTACTCAATACCACCCGTGAGCTTGACGGTCAGGAGGAAAAGCACAACCCTGCCGATTTTGCTCTCTGGAAGAAAGCCCAGCCCGAGCATATAATGCGCTGGCCCTCACCCTGGAGCGACGGATTCCCCGGCTGGCACTGCGAGTGCACCGCCATGGGCCGCAAGTATCTGGGAGAGCGTTTTGACATTCACGGAGGCGGCATGGACCTTATCTTCCCGCACCACGAGTGCGAGATTGCACAGGCCGTAGCCAGCCAGGGGCATGACATTGTACACTACTGGATGCACAACAACATGATTACCATCAATGGTCAGAAGATGGGCAAAAGCTTAGGTAATTTCATAACCCTTAACGAGTTCTTTACCGGTCAGAACCCCAATCTGAAGCAGGCCTACAGCCCCATGACCATAAGGTTCTTTATACTGATGGCCCACTACCGCGGCACAGTTGATTTCAGCAACGATGCCCTGATAGCTGCCGAGAAAGCCATGAGCCGCCTTATGGAGGCCTACAATGCCATAGGCCGTATACAGCCTGCCACAGAGAGTTCTGTAAGCGTTGGCGAGTTCAAGACCAAGTGCTACGAGGCCATGGATGATGACCTTAACACGCCTATCGTTATCAGTCATCTGTTTGATGCCGCCAAGGTAATAAACCAGGCCGTTGACGGCAACGCCAAACTCACTGCAGCCGATATTGCTGAACTCAAGTCGCTGTTTGACACATTCCTCTTTGACATACTCGGTATCAAGGCCGAGGAGGGTGGCGGAAGCGGCCGTGAGGAGGCTTTCGGCAAGGTTGTGGACATGCTGCTTGAACAGCGCGCCATAGCCAAGGCCAACAAGGACTGGGCAACCAGCGACAAGATACGCAACGAACTGACCGCGCTTGGATTTGAAATAAAGGATACCAAGGACGGTGCAACCTGGAAACTTAACAGATAATGAAAAAGATTGCCCTTACTTTACTGCTGTTTATCCTGGCTCTCTCCTGCGGAGGACGCAAAGCGGCAAAAGCCAACACCGACAGCGCAAACAAAGTTCAGGTCCCGGAGTTCTGCGCCGACAGCGCGTACTCATTCATCAAAGAACAGACTGACTTTGGGCCGCGTGTACCAAACACCAAGGCCCACGATGACTGCGGCCTATGGATTGCATCCAAGTTGGAGGAATATGGAGCCGAAGTTCACCTGCAGGAATTCACCACCCAGACTTTTGACAAGACAACCCTTAAATGCACCAACATTATAGGCAAGATAAATCCAAACTCATCCACCCGCATAATCCTGTGCTCCCACTGGGACAGCCGTCCGTGGGCCGACAACGATCCCGATCCGGCAAACTGGAGCAAGCCCGTGGATGCCGCCAATGACGGTGCCAGCGGTGTGGGCGTAATTCTGGAGATAGCCCGTCAACTGCAAAAGAAAGCGCCCCAGATAGGTGTTGACTGCATTCTTGTAGATGCCGAGGACTGGGGACCTGGCAACAATTTCCAGGGTCGCCATTTGGAAACTTACTGGGGCCTGGGAACACAATACTGGGCAAAGCAAAAGAACCAGACCTCTTACCATGCACGTTACGCCATCCTGCTGGATATGGTTGGCGGCAAGGGCGCGCAGTTTGCACGTGAAAGATACTCCGTAATGTATGGAAAGAACGTTGTTGACAAAGTATGGGATATGGCCGCACAGCTTGGATTCGGTTCTCTTTTCAAGTCCAAAGAAGGCGGTTTTGTTACCGATGACCACTACTTTATCAATACCATTGCCAAGATTCCGGCAATTGACATAATTCCATACCTGCCAAATTGCAAGCAGAGTTCTTTCGGTCCCACATGGCACACTGCCAGTGACAACATAGACAATATTGACAAGAATGTACTTGACGCAGTAGGAAAGACCCTCCTGGCAGTTATTTACAACGAAGCACAATGACCACACAACAGATACAACAGGAAATAATAGATGAGTTCAGCGCATTCGATGACTGGATGGACAAGTATCAGATGATTATAGACCTTGGAAACGAACTACCTCCGCTGAACCCGGAATTCAAGACCGAAGACAATCTTATAGAAGGATGCCAAAGCCGTGTATGGCTTCACGCCCAGTTCAGCAACGGTCTGATCCATTTTGAAGCCGACAGCGATGCAATCATCACAAAAGGTCTTATAGGATTGCTTATCAGAGTCCTGTCGGATCACACTCCACAGGAGATACTGGACTGCGACGTACACTTTATTGATGAGATTGGACTCACTCAACACCTGTCTCCTACCCGCAGCAACGGCCTGTTGTCCATGCTTAAACAGATAAAGACATACGCACTGGCATATTCACAGCAATGAAAAAGATTACAACAATCATAGTCTCAATGCTTATCTTGTCGGCGTGTGGCAACAATGCCGGTAATCTTAAGTTCAAGACAACAAAAAAGGCCGCGGTATGGAGCAACTCCCTGGTTGAGTTCCGCACGGACATGGATTCCAACGATAAAAGGAATGACCTGCCTACTTTCCAGGCCTCTGTAATGCTGAACGGCAAAAAGGAGGAACTTAAACAGGATAACACCGCACTTGGTTACGGAGCCTCGGCTCCTCAAGGTATGAGCGGTCTGTATGCACCGCCCAGAGGTGCGACATCGGCCCAGATACTGTCCATGACACCGGAACAGTTGGTTGTTCATCTGCATTACGACAAATGGAATATACTTGAAACGGGAGTGGCGCTCGACAAACAGGTCACACTGTACTCCGGCAACCCCGTTATGAAAGTAATTGATTATTACATCGGCGATTTTGACCTTCTGAACGTTTCGGCCGGTCTGCCAATAGGCTACAACGGTTCGGTATCAAAGATTGAGAACGGTTATTCAATTCTGTACAACAACGGCATTTCGGCCATAATAATAATGCCGGAGGTTGAAAATATGACGGTCGACAAGGGTTCCGGCAACGTTTTCCTTAAAAAACAGATTATGCCTAACCAACCTCTTTACTACTATGTTGGCCTGTCAGAACAAGGTACTGATTTTCTACTTGAACAACTCGCCAAAATAATGTAAATTTGCAACTTGATTAAAAAACAACATATAAAATGAACAGCAAGTACTGGAATGAGGAGATTGAGACAATGCCCCGCAAAAAACTGGAGCAGTTGCAGGTGGAGCGTCTCAAGAAAACCGTGGAGATAGCTATGGGTAGCGAATTCTACGCTCCCAAATTCAAGGAACTGGGCATAACACCCGATAGTATAAAATCCGTTCAGGATATAAAGCGTTTCCCTTTCACAACCAAGAATGACCTTCGTGCCACCTACCCGTTCGGCATTAAATCCGTGCCTCTGGAAAAAGTTGTACGTCTGCACTCTTCGAGCGGAACCACAGGTAATCCTACCGTAATCCTTCACACCCAGAAGGACCTGGACCAGTGGGCCGATGCCATGGCACGCTCCATGTACTGCATTGGTCTGCGTAATACCGATATCATTCAGAATACATCCGGTTACGGCATGTTTACCGGCGGACTTGGAATCCAGTACGCAGCCGAGCGTCTGGGAGCCATGACAGTACCCGCAGGTGCCGGCAACAGCAAGCGTCATGTAAAGTTCATCACTGACTTTGGAACTACCGCCCTGCACTGCATTCCTTCATATGCAACCCGTCTGGCTGCCGCATTCCAGGAAGAGGGCATTGACCCCCGTGATACTACAGTAAAGACCCTTATCATAGGTGCCGAGCCCCACTCAGAAGCTCAGCGCAAGCGCATTGAGGAGATTTGGGGTGCCAAGGCATACAACAACTTCGGTATGAGTGAAATGTGCGGTCCCGGCGTGGCAATTGAGTGCCAGGAGCAGAACGGAATGCACATTTGGGAAGACAACTACATTGTTGAGATCCTTGATCCTGAGACTCTGGAGCCCGTTCCGGAAGGAGAACTCGGTGAGCTGGTTCTTACCACTCTTAACCGTGAGGCCATGCCGCTGTTCCGCTACCGCACACGTGACCTTACACGCATCCTGCCCGGTGACTGCCCCTGCGGCCGTACACATGTACGTCTGGCCCGTTTCCAGGGTCGTTCGGACGACATGATGATTGTAAAGGGCGTAAACATCTATCCCATCCAGATAGAAAAGATCCTGATGCAGTTCCCCGAACTGGCCAGCGATTACCTTATCACCATTGAGACCATTGGCGACAACGATGAGATGACCGTCGAGGCCGAGTTGGCTCAGGCTACCGATGATTTTGCAATGCTTCAGAACCTGACCAAGGAGATAACCCGCCGACTCAAGGATGAAATCCTGCTCACACCCAGAGTAAAACTGGTTGGCAAGGGAGTCATTCCTCAGTCAGACGGCAAGGCAAAGAGAGTTAATGATTTGCGTCACAACCACTAATTAAAGGACATTATGAAGACTATCAAACAGATTTCCATATTCCTTGAGAACCAGCGCGGCAAACTGAGCGATATCCTGACCGCCCTCAAGGACCAGAATATTGAGATTCAGGCTGCATCGGTGGCCGATACTACCGAGTACGGAATCCTGCGCCTTATTACATCAGACCAGAAAAAGGCATCGGCCCTGCTGGCCGAAAAGGGACATCTGGTAAACCTGAACGAGGTTCTTGCCATCCAGGTTGAACCCGATACCGCCGCTTTTGCCGATGCAGTCGATGCACTTACATCGGGCGGCTGCTCAATAAGTTATCTGTACACTTTCCACAAAGACGGCAAACTGGTACTCATTATCCGTCCAGCCAGTCTGGAAATAGCCGAACGTGTGGCAAAGGAAAAGGGTCTTACTCTTATACAAGGTTGGGAATAACGGTTCCCGACCTTTTTTGGTATAAATATTAACACCTAATACAACATAAACCATGTTTTTAAAAATTCTCATTCTGATTATCTTCTTCGCCGTAATGATAGGCGTTGGAATTTATTGCCGCAAAAGTGCAGCCAATGTGCAGGGATTCGTGCTTGGTGACCGCAAGGTAGGTTCATGGCTTACAGCCTTTGCATTCGGTACATCATATTTCTCGGCAGTAATCTTTGTAGGTTATGCCGGACAGTTTGGTTGGAAATACGGTCTCTCCGCCACTTGGATTGGTATTGGCAATGCCTTGATCGGTTCTCTGCTGGCTTGGAGAATCCTTGGCCGCCGTACCCGCCTTATGACCCAGTACCTTAAGAGCGCCACCATGCCCGATTTCTTTGGACAGCGTTTCAACTCCGAGGCTCTCAAGGTTGCTGCATCGGTCATTGTATTTGTATTCCTTATCCCTTATACCGCATCTCTGTATAACGGCCTGTCACGTCTGTTCGGCCTTTCATTCGGTATTGATTACAGCTGGTGTGTACTTGGTATGGCTATCCTGACAGGTATATATGTACTGGTTGGCGGATACATGGCTACCGCAGTGAATGACTTTATCCAGGGAATGATCATGCTGATTGGTATTGTTGCCGTAATCATTTCGGTCCTTAACGGAAACGGCGGATTTACCGCAGCAATCGAGAAAATGTCACAGATCCCCAGCGAGGCCGCTCCCGCACTGAACGGTGCCTTTGTATCATTCTTTGGCCCGCAGCCAATATATCTGCTTGGTGTTGTACTGCTTACATCACTCGGTACATGGGGTCTGCCCCAGATGGTAGGCAAGTTCTACGCTATCCGCGACGAGGCTGCAATCCGTAAGGGAACATTCATTTCAACCTTCTTTGCAATAATCGTTGCCGGCGGTTGCTACTTCCTGGGCGGATTTGGCCGTCTGTACGGTAATGTGATTGAGTTTGCTCCCAACGGCAACCCCGTTTACGACAGCATAGTTCCCTCCATGCTCCAGACCTTGCCTGACCTGATGATCGGTGTGGTTATCATTCTGGTGCTCTCGGCATCCATGTCAACCCTCTCATCACTGGTTCTTACATCGGGTTCAACTCTTACACTTGACATAATCAAGCCTTTGCGTACCAAGGGAGGAAAGGAGATGAGCGAAAAGTCACAGCTTCTCTCAATCCGTCTGCTGGTTGTATTCTTTATCGCAGTGTCATCGGTTCTGGCCATTATCCAGGCCAAGAGCTCCGTTACATTCATTGCCCAGCTTATGGGTATCAGCTGGGGTGCTCTGGCAGGTGCATTCCTGGCTCCGTTCCTGTATGGACTGTATTGGAAAAAGACAACCAAGGCTTCGGTATGGGCCAGCTTTATTGTTGGCGTAGGCATTATGTGCGGATGCATGTACGGAACATTCACAAAGACCACATTCATAAGCCCGTTCTTTAGTTCACCTATCAATGCAGGTGTACTGTCAATGGTTGCAGGTCTTGTTATTGTACCTATTGTAAGCCTCTTCTCAAAGGTTAAGGAACAGGAGAGCGTTGACAAGATGTTCAGTTGCTATAACCGTGAGGTTACCGTTCGCGCTTCGACCTCACTTATGGACGCAGAAAACAAATAATTGATATATGAAAAAACTATTACTTGGCGATGAAGCCATTGCACAGGGTGCTATTGATGCTGGATTGAGCGGTGTATACGCATATCCGGGCACACCCTCTACCGAAATTACGGAATATATACAGGGTTACTGCAAAAAGAACCCTGACCAGAAGATACATAACCGATGGTGCACCAACGAGAAAACAGCTATGGAGGCTGCTCTCGGTATGTCATTTGCCGGCAAGCGTGCTCTTGTATGCATGAAACACGTAGGCATGAACGTAGCTGCCGACCCGTTTGTAAACTCATCCATCACCGGAGTAAACGGCGGTCTGATAGTACTCGTGGCCGATGACCCCTCAATGCACTCTTCACAGGATGAGCAGGACACCCGCTATTACGGCAAGTTTGCCTTGATTCCGGTATTGGAGCCCTCATCACAGCAGGAGGCATATGATATGATGTCATATGCTTATGACCTGTCAGAGTCTCTAAAGCTCCCGGTACTTATGCGTACTGTTACCCGTCTGGCCCACTCACGTGCCGTGGTTGCCCTTAAGGAGAAACGTGAGCAGAACGCTCTAAACCCCGTAAGCGGAGTACGTGACTGGGTGCTGCTGCCCGCAATTGCCAAGCGCCGTTACGCTTCACTTCTGGAACGTCAACCTGAGATAATGCGTCTCTCTGTTGAATCTCCTTTCAACAGTTTCAAGGCACAGGCCAAGCGTTTCAAAATGGGTGCCATTGCCTGCGGTAACGCATACAACTACCTCTCAGAGTGCTATCCTGAGGGAATCCCGTTCCCCGTACTCAAGATTTCACAGTACCCAATACCTTCCGAGACAATCCGTACCATGGCCGAGCAGTGTGACTCAATCATGGTAATTGAGGACGGACAGCCCTTTGTTGAGGAGCAGGTAGCAGGTATTCTCCCCACTGACTGCAAGATCATTGGCCGTCTGACAGGTGAACTGCCCCGTCAGGGAGAGCTCAACCCCGATATAGTAAAGGCCGCTCTGGGTCTGGCTCCGCTGCCGCATCCCCAGGTTGCCAAGAACGTTGTGGCACGTCCGCCAGCCCTCTGTCAGGGTTGTGGTCACCGCAGCGTATACGAGGCCATCAACATTGTACTCAAGGATTACAAGGATGCAAAGGTATTCGGTGATATAGGTTGCTACACACTTGGTGCCTTGCCTCCTTTCCAGGCTCTTGACAGCACCGTCGATATGGGTGCCAGCATCACCATGGCCAAGGGTGCCGCCGATGCAGGCGTGTTCCCCGCAGTTGCAATCATAGGTGACAGCACATTCACCCACTCCGGTATGACCGGTCTGCTGGATGCCGTGAATGAGAACTCTCCTATCACAATCATCATATCAGATAACCTCACAACCGGTATGACCGGCGGACAGGACAGTGCCGGCACCAACAAGTTTGAGGCTATCTGCCGTGGTATCGGCGTTGATCCCGATCACCTTAAGGTGGTTGTACCCCTGCCCCAGAATATGGAGGAGATTACACGCACCCTGCGTGAGGAGATTGAGTATCAGGGCCTGTCGGTAATCATACCGCGCCGTGAATGTATCCAGACACTTGCCCGTAAGGCAAAAGCTAAAGCCGCACAGAAATGAAAACAGATATAATTCTTGCAGGCGTAGGAGGACAAGGCATCCTCTCAATCGCCACAGTAATAGGTCAGGCCGCCCTTGAGGAGGACCTCTACATAAAGCAGGCCGAAGTTCACGGAATGAGCCAGCGTGGCGGTGATGTTCAGTCAAACCTGCGCATCAGCGACCAGCCCATTGCAAGTGACCTTATATCACTTGGCCAGGCTGATATCATCATAGCCATGGAGCCCATGGAGGCCCTGCGTTACAAGCAGTACCTGAGCAAGGACGGCTGGGTTATCACATCATCCAACCCCTTTGTAAACATAGGCAACTATCCCGACCAGAACGCCATAATTGCCGAGCTCAAGGAACTTGGCAACGTGATTCTGATTGACACCGATGAACTGGGTAAGGAAAACAAGATGCCCAAGGCTGTGAACATGATACTGCTGGGTGCCGCATCAAAGGCCCTTAAGAGCATAAGTTTTGACAAACTCTGCCAGAGCGTACGCACCATATTTGGCGCCAAGGGCGATGCCATTGTAGATATGAATATAAAGGCCCTTGAGATAGGCCGCGACTGCAAATAAAAACAATTGAATCCACCGATGAATACGATTATTCCCAAAAACGTTATAGATGATTTCCTCAAGAGTATAGAGGTTACCGATATGAACAAGGCCTCCATCCGTCAGGTGCTGGCCTGCGCCATGAATGCCGAGAAGGTGACCGGCAAAGAGTTCATACATTTTGAGATGGGTGTACCCGGAATACCGGCTGCAGCCGTAGGTATCCAGGCTCAGAAAGAGGCCCTGGACCGCGGAGTTGCCTCCAAGTACCCCAACATTGAGGGAATAACCGAACTCAAGGAGCAGGCTGCCCGTTTTGTAAAGGCTTTCATCAACACCGATATCCAGCCCGGTCACTGCACTCCCACTTGCGGAGCCATGCAGGGCACATTCGCCGCATTCCTGCTCTGCTCGCAGGTTGACCCCAAGAAGGATACCATCCTGTTTATTGACCCGGGGTTCCCTGTTCAGAAGATGCAGTGCCAGGTTATGGGTGTCAAGTTCGCCCAGTTTGACGTGGCCGGGTTCCGTGCCGAGAAACTGGGACCCAAGTTGGAGAGTTACTTAGAGAAAGGCAACATTTGCTGCATTGTCTATTCCAACCCCAACAACCCCAGTTGGATGTGCCTTACCGAGGAGGAGATAAAAACCATCGGTGGATTGGCCACAAAATATGATACCATCATCCTGGAGGACCTGGCCTACATGACCATGGATTTCCGTCGTGACGGTCTGGGCATACCTTTCAAGGCTCCCTATCAGGTTAGTGTATCACACTACACCGATAACTACATCATGATGATAAGCGGCAGCAAGATTTTCAGCTATGCCGGCGAGCGTATCGCAGTAGCCTGCATATCAGATAAACTTGCCGAGCGCCACTTTGAGACTCTGCAGAAACGTTACAACATATCCCGCTTTGGCGCAGTATATGCATACGATATGCTTTACGCTATGTCATCGGGCGTAACCCACTCAGTACAGTGCGCTATGGCCGCCATGCTCAAGGCCGCATGTGATGGTACTTACCAGTTCCGCGAGGATATACGTGAGTACGCACGCCGGTCAGAGAAGATCAAGGAGGCTATGCTGCGCAACGGATTCCATATCACTTATGATAAGGACCTGGAGGAGCCGGTAAGTAACGGATTTTACTTTACGTTCGGCTATAACCTTCCTGACGGCACACCCATGGAGGGCGGACAGCTTATGCATGAGCTGCTCTACTACGGAATAAGCGGAATAGTACTGTCATCGACCGGAAGCGACCGCCAGGGCATGCGCGGCTGCTCATCAAATTTCCGTGATGACCAGTTCCCCATCCTTGAGGAACGCCTCCGCCTCTTCAACGAAGCTCACAAATAAGGATCCCGCCAAAGTGCGTAAATGCAACGGTTTTGCAGCGTATTTTTCTTGCACCCGCTTGGTAGGCTACATATTTTTGCAGCAAAACCAACACGCGGAATTATGAAAAAGACTATTGGAATTATTTTTGGTATGCTGTTTTTGGGAACGGCAATCAACTCTGTATCTGCCCAGGACAAGCCAAAGGCCGGGGATCTGATTTACGGAACTGTTACTGATAGCCAGGGACCTGTAGCTGGAGTTGTCATTACCGAGAGAAACCGGTTTGACCGGATTATGGCTCAGGTAAAAACCGATGAAAACGGGAATTTTTCTTTCCGTCTGGTTAATCCTGATAATATGATCATGATTGCCGACGCTAATCATGAACCGGCAAAAATGGAGATAACCAAATGTCAATATCAGGTAACACTGGCTCCGGCAACTGTTGATTACAGGCTTTTAGGAATAATAGTACCGGATACAATTAAACCGGAACATTTAAAACGTCAGGACATATACCTACCATATAGGGATGGCACCACATACGGTTCCATTCAGGAACTGTGTGACAATCTGTACCTGTCAAGGTTTGCTTATCTGCCTTAGTAAAAGAACAATAAACATCCAATCATACCCTTGAGCCAACGGCTCAGTCGCGGCGGAAAAGGTCGCGGGTGTAGACCTTGTCCTGGACATCGTCCAGGCAGGCGTCGTAGCGGTTGGCTATGATTGAATCACAGCGGCGCTTGAACTCTTCAAGATTGTTCACCACTTCACTTCCAAAGAATGTATCGCCATCCTTAAGGGTGGGTTCGTAAATGATTACTTTGGCGCCTTTTGCCTTAACGCGCTTCATTACGCCCTGAATTGAGCTCTGACGGAAGTTGTCGGAGTTTGATTTCATGGTCAGGCGGAATACTCCAACCGTGATTACTTTTTCCGATGCTTCGTTCCATGTGCTGTTGGCGGTATAGTAACCAGCCTTTTCCAATACACGGTCTGCAATAAAGTCCTTGCGGGTGCGGTTGCTGTCCACAATAGCCTGGATAAGGTTCTCGGGAACATCATTGTAGTTGGCCAGAAGCTGTTTGGTGTCCTTAGGCAGGCAGTAGCCACCGTAACCGAATGACGGGTTGTTGTAGTGGCTGCCAATACGCGGATCCAAGCCAACGCCGTCAATTATGGCACGGGTGTCAAGGCCTTTCATTTCGGCATAGGTATCAAGCTCGTTAAAGAAACTGACGCGCAGGGCAAGGTAGGTGTTGGCAAACAGCTTTACTGCCTCGGCCTCGGTTGTTCCCATGTAAAGGGTATCTATATTCTCCTTGATGGCTCCCTCCTGCAACAGGCGTGCAAATGTGTGGGCAGCCTCTTCAAGGCGCGGCACTTTTTTGTCAAATCCAACTATGATTCTTGAAGGATAAAGATTGTCATAAAGGGCCTTGCTCTCACGCAGGAACTCAGGAGCGAATATGATATTGGGCACAACCACCTTCATGGTGCCGTCCTGCAGACGCTCGCGGTATGAGAACTTTTCACGTACGCTCTCAGTATAGCCTACGGGAATGGTTGACTTGATTACCATGATTGCATCGGGGTTTACCTTGAGCACAAGGTCTATCACCTCCTCAACATGACTGGTATCAAAGAAGTTCTTCTTGCTGTCATAGTTGGTGGGAGCGGCAATAACAACGAAATCAGCATCGGTATAGGCCTTTTCACCGTCCAGAGTGGCGGTCAGATCCAGTTCTTTCTCAGCCAGATATTTCTCAATATAATCATCCTGGATAGGTGATTTGCGGTTGTTTATAAGGTCCACTTTCTCCTTTACAACATCAACGGCTGTTACATGATTCTTTTGAGCCAGCAATGTGGCCAATGACAGTCCTACATAACCTGTTCCTGCTACGGCAATCTTCATATCGGTAATCATTAAAAGATGCTGCAAAGATAAACCATTTGTAACAAAAATGGGTTACCTTTGTGACTAATAAAACGTACATTCATAATGAAATTCAAACTAATAGCAATTTTACTGATGGCAACAACTATCAATTCCTGTGGCGGATGTTCATCGCAAAACGCCAACGCTCAGTCTGCCGAAAAAGAGACAAAGATACTTATCAAGACCACTGCCGGCGACATTACTATCAAACTTTACAACGGGACTCCACAGCACAGGGACAATTTTATAAAACTGGTTCAGGAACACTATTATGACAGTCTGTTGTTTCACCGTGTAATACGTGACTTTATGGTTCAGGCCGGTGATCCGGATTCCAGGAATGCGCCAAAACACAGCATGTTGGGAGCCGGAGGTCCCGGTTATAAGATTCCTGCCGAGATTGTATATCCAAAATACTTCCATAAGCGCGGTGCGCTCAGTGCTGCCAGACAGGGTGATCAGGTAAATCCAGAAAGACAGTCATCGGGTTCACAATTCTATATTGTTACCGGAAAGAAATACAGTAAGTTCAGTCTTCAGGACATGGAGCAACGACTTGATGAACAGCAAACAGAGAGTATCTTTGACAAACTTGTTGGCCAAAACCGCGATACCATTATGCGTATGCAGATGGCCGATGATTCCGAAGGACTCCGCAAACTCCAGAGTGAACTGAATGCAAAAACCCAGGAAATCCTAAAGCAACAGGGACCGTTCCGTTTTACAAAGGAACAGGTAGATTCTTATACTTCCGTGGGCGGCACACCTTTCCTGGACAGCGAGTATACCGTTTTTGGAGAGGTTATAGACGGAATGAAGGTGGTTGACAAGATTGAGCGTGCAGCAACCGACACCAATGACCGTCCTCTTAAAGACATTATGATTGTCACAATGGAGATAATAGATTAATTATCTGAAATCCAGATAAGGTCTTAAACGTTCAAGGTCCTGTTCAGTAAACTCCTCAAGGAGTGACAACTGTTCAGGACCTTTTATTTTGCCCCTTTCGCGCCTGAACTCGATAATAGCTCTTGCCTGATAGAAATTCAGATAAGGATGCCGCCGCAATGATGTGAGGGATTCATCATTCACGCATATCCTGCTGACTGGTATCGTATCGGGCAAAACAAACCATTTAATCAGTGAATCGGGCAACCCTTCAATCTCGATAAGTTGGTTGGTTGATACAAAACCGCCCAGCCTGTTCCTGTATGACAGTATCCTTGATGCATAATAAGCTCCTATGCCCGGCAAACTGACCAAAGTCAGACTGTCGGCGGCATTCAGGTCAATTGGTTGTAAAGGAGCTGTTTTTTGCGGAAAGCGTGATATGCGTTTTACAGTATCAAAAGATACGTTTTGTCTTACCGTATATGTTTTTGGTTCCGCTGGTTTGTATTGCTTTTTTGCTACAGGCTTTGATAAGCTGTCCCTTTTTGCGGGTTTGGGTTCAACACGTTTTTTCTGCTCGGTTATGCGTGGAATCCACTCCACTGTATCGGTCTGAGCAATAACGCCGTCAGAATGGTTGTTACCGGTTTGTACGCGTATAATTACTGAACCAAGAATTATTGCAAGCAACACAATTGTGGCAATCCTGTCGGACTTGCTGAAATAGAATAAGTCTTTTTTCATGTGTTATGGTATTATTGTAATTTTGTGGCATGAAAGCGTTTCTCAAAAAGTATCCGTTATCATTATTGGTCATTGCAGCAGTACTGTTCTTGTCTCTGTTCAATCCTCCCAAGACAAAACTGGACGATGTAACCTTTATAGACAAGATTGCCCATCTTGCAATGTATGGAGGATTGGAGCTTGTAATATGGTTTGAATACCTGCGTTCACACTCTCAGATAAACGTTAAGAAAATAATCCTGTTGGCAATAATGGCTCCAATTGCGCTTGGCGGCCTTATTGAACTTGTCCAAATGTACCTGACTACAAACCGAAGCGGCGAATGGGCCGATTTTGCAGCCGATTCTATAGGCGTGCTCCTTGGAGCGGTAGCAGGTAATTACCAGCTCAGGCGCTGGGTCAAAAAACGGAACTGACAGGATTGACTGTTATTTGGGCCACTCCTTGTAAGGATGCTCGGCCAGATATGCGTTATAGTAACGATGGTCTCCGGTAACCTCCTTACCTATAAAATCCGGCTTGATGAATGATTCTCCCTCGGAACCCAGTTCCACTTCGGCCATAACCAAACCCTCGTTTTCACCGTGGAATTCATCCACCTCAAATACATGTGGGCCGCTGTGTACCAGGTAACGGCGTTTTTCTATGGCTCCGCTCTGATGGAGTTCAAACAGTTCACGGGCATCTTCGACCGGGATAAGGTGGTTCCATTCATAACGGCTCATACCCTTGCCGTCCGATGGGCCTTTGATTGTTAGGATAGCCTCCTTGTCGGTAATGCGTACACGTACTGAACGGCCGTTCTCATGAGCAATATAGCCCTGGAGAATGTCATAGTAACTGAATGCCTGTGTACGGTAGGAGTCATTCTTAACCAAAAACTTACGTTCAATCTCAATAGACATAGTATTAGTGTTTACGTTTTGTTTATTGCATTTGCTGTTCTTTTGACTCGGCAAAGGACATAAGGTAGGACTTTATGAAACCGTCTATATGGCCGTCCATGACACCGTTCACATCGGATGTCTGAAAACCAGTACGGTGATCCTTTACGCGGCGGTCATCAAACACGTACGAGCGGATCTGTGAACCCCATTCTATTTTTTTCTTACCTGCCTCTATCTTTTCCTGCTCGGCCATGCGGTGCTGCAGTTCCTTGTCATACAGTATGGAACGCAGGTGCTGCAGGGCACGCTCCTTGTTCTTGGGCTGGTCACGGGTTTCGGTGTTTTCTATAAGGATCTCCTCCTCGGCTCCGGTATAGGGATCCTTGAACTGGTAACGTAAACGTACGCCCGATTCAACCTTGTTCACGTTCTGACCGCCGGCACCTCCGCTACGGAATGTATCCCAACTCATAAGAGCGGGGTTTATGTCAACCTCTATGGAGTCATCAATAAGGGGTGTCACAAAAACGCTGGCAAATGATGTCATACGCTTGCCCTGGGCATTGTATGGTGAAACCCTTACCAGACGGTGAACGCCGTTCTCGCCTTTAAGGTAACCGTAAGCAAAAGGTCCTTCAATCTCCATGGTGACCTGCTTGATTCCGGCCTCATCGCCCTCCTGGAGGTTGGCAACTGTAACTTTGTACTTGTTGTCCTCACCCCAGCGCATGTACATACGCATAAGCATCTGAGCCCAGTCCTGACTCTCGGTGCCACCGGCTCCTGAGTTTATTTTAAGAACGCAGTCCATCTCATCGGCCTCCTCACGGAGCATGTTCTTAAGCTCCAATGATTCAACGGCATCAATAGCCTTGGCATAGTTCTCATCGACCTCCTTTTCGGTAACAAGCTCTTCCTTGTAAAAGTCCATGGCAAGCTGCAACTCATCGGCCAGAGCCTTGACCTGCTTGTAACCGTCAATCCACCCCTGAAGGTCCTTGACTTTTTTCATCTGCACCTCGGCTTTCTTTGGGTCATCCCAGAATCCGGGAGCCTGTGTGCGCAACTGCTCCTCCTCAACCTGAATGAGTTTGGCATCAATGTTGAGGTAACGTTTAAGAGCTTCGGTGCGGTCTAGCACATCCTTAAGTTGTTCAGCTGTAATCATAGGATCTTGTTTTGGACTGCAAAAGTAGTCAAAATAAATCAATTAATCAACGGCGGAGCCATTCGGACGGATTAAGACGTTTGCTCTCCTTGTGAAGCTGGAAATGCAGTATGGGAAGGCCGTTCTCGGAAGTCTGTATATCACCTATAATATCCTGAGTCTTTACCTTATCGTCTTTTTTGAGTCTGGTTTCACTCAAATTACAATAGACCGATATGTATGAACCGTGTCGTATAAGGACTCCTATCTGTCCCTTGCCTTGCTGGAATATCTGCGATACCACACCGTCAAACACGGCCCTTGCCTGAGCACCGGCCTGTCCCTGTATTTCAAGGCCAAGATTGTTCTGCTTTACGTCTTTCATGCCTGCCACGTTGTGTACACCATATTCGGCTACCACAAGATAAGGTCCGGTTATAGGCATAGGCAGTTTGCCTTTGTTGCTTTCAAAGTTGCCTGACAGCTTTACATCCTCTTGTTCCTGTTGGACGGTTACAGGAGTCTTTTTGCGCTTTTCCTGCTCCTCCTTTATAGCCAGACTAATCTGGCGGTCTATCTCTTTTGACAACTCGTCACGTTTTTTCTGCTGGGCCGAAATCTCCTTTTTTAAGGAACTGCGCTTGCTTTTTAGCTTGTTTACCATTTCCTGCAGGTTTTTTTCCTCCTGGCGGACTGCGGCCTGGTATTCCTGCTGCACCTTTTCAAGCTCAACTTTCTCCTGCTTGAGGAGTTCCACCTGTTCGCGGCGGTTTAAGAGAGTATCGCGTTTTTGGCTTATTTCATCGGCCATTTCATAAAGTGAACTTGAATACTCGCCCACATACCTGGCTCTACGGCGCATCTCCTGGAAAGTCTGCGATGCAAGAATGAATGTCAGCGGATTAAAGTTTGAGTTCTGGCGCTGAAAGAATTTGCACGCCTGGTCATACCGCTCCTTGCACTGCTCATGCTCTTTTTCAAGCTGCTCAATCTCTTTGTTGAGCCTTGACGATTCACGGTCCAGGGAACGTACTTCACTTCGGGTCTTTTCCAGAATGGTTGTACGCTCCTTAAGTCTTGCGGTAATTATGTTAAGGTTTGAAATCTGACTTGATATGTCTTTCTCCGTGCTGGTCAGAATCTTTTCCTGACGGGCTATCTGCTCTTCCATCTCAGCCCGTTCCTTGCGCATTTTTTCAATAACGGCATTAGTCTGCCCTGTTACCATGAACGGGAACTGAATCAACAATATTAATAAGAACAGTTTTTTCATAATCCCAGACCGTCAATCAATTCATCAAAAGAAACCTTTTTCATTCGGCTGCTAATCTGTGTCATATCCGGCCAGCTTTTCTTTTCGACCGATATCTGTGACATTCTGATATTAAGCGGAAGCGTAATGTCCGGAAAAGTGAGATTCACCCCAAGCGTATTGGGAAATTCAAATCCGGCTTTTATCTCACTAAAATCAGAGTAATCTATCCCAACCTTGTAACTTTTCCCCGATTTCACCGATGAAAGTAGCCTGTTGACACCGTTTGTCATAAACTGGTAGCCATATTCAGTTTCAAGTACAGGCACATTGCCGTCGGCATTGGGAGAACCCTTTACCAGTCTTGAAGAAGCACGCACCGCATCTCCCGATCCCGGCGAGAACATCCTGTTCCAGAACAGGGCCTGGACCATATAAAAGTCAAGGCCTATTTCGTTGCGGTATGGAATATCCGAATAGTAACATGCGGAATAGACATTATGGACACGGTCAATAAGAATGACCCTGTCAGGCAGGAATTCTATACGCCCCACTTCCATAAGACCCAGAACGTTTGCATTTATCTGTACACTGTGGTCACGGCGCATCCTTATCTGTCCGCTTATTCTGGTACCGTTCACGTTCGATGAGTAGCTGGCAGTCAGTTCTGTTACCGGAGGAGCGGCCAGCAGGTTTGAAACAAGATTGGCTGCATCGGTTGCACTTTCTCCCTTTTTCTTTTTTAAAGAAGACATGGAACCGCACCCGCTTAAAAACAGCATAAGCAGGAATAGTGGAAATATGTAATTACGCAATCTCATTCAAGATACTTCTGTTCACGGATCTTTTTGTCAAGGGTCTTGGATTCGCTGTTCATCTGTACGGCCTTATGCCAGTACTCCAGTGCCTTTTCTTTCTCACCGCACATATAAAGCACGTCGCCGTAATGCTCATAGATTTCGGGATTGTCCGAATCCAGATAACGCAAGGCCTTTTCCATATACTCCAAGGATTCCTTGTAGCGTTTCATCCTGAAAAGAATCCAGGCATATGTGTCAAGGAATGTGGAACTGAATGGTTCTGATTCTATGGTCTTTCCACTCATTGCCAGGGCGCGTTCCAGATCACGGTCCTCAAGTGACAGAAAATAGGCGTAGTTGTTAAGTACGCTTATATTCTCCGGGTCATGCATCAGAGTAGAGTCATAGTCAGAATACATTTCCTTTGTATGGCCAAGGTTGTGATTAAGATCACCTCTCAGATTGTACAACTGGGCTTTATCCTTGCCGTCATTAACATTGGCTATTCCCAACGAAATGGTCTGGAAAGACTTTTCACCCTCTCCCAACCAGTTATAGGCTATTGCTTTTTGCTTGTATGCCTGAACCAACTGCGGTTCATGCTTTGAAACCACGTCGCAGAAATTCATTGCAACATCCAGCAAAGAGCGGCATTTCATCTTGTCCAGCTGGCTTTCGGCACGTTCAATCATATCTCGGGTGGTATTCATGAGCAGGTCTATCACTTCGGCAGGATTATCGGCCTCATAGTATGCGGAATCCAGTTCTCCCATCTGCAGGTAACAGGCAAAACGCTGGAACTGGAGTTCATCGGCAGCGTCTTCCAGCTTACCGAAACGGGTAAGGACACGCAACTCCTTTTCATACTCCCCGGCATTGTCATACAACTCTGCAAGCGAAAGTAAAAGATCGGTTCGTCCCGGAAAACGGCGGACCATGTCCTCATACTGGTTCACGGCATCGGTCAGTCTGTTCTGTCTAAGGTAATTAAGTGCCAGCAACCTGCGATACCAATAGTTTTCAGGTTCAAGCCTTACTGCCCTTTCCAGGAGCAGATTAACTCTTTCCCTGTTTTTTTCAAGCAGACTGCGGTCACTCAAAGACATGTAGTATTGGGCAAGATTGTAGCAAGTGGCGGCTTGTGCGGTATCAATGTCATAACAATGAGACATTAAATCCATTCCTGCATCAAACTGGCCTTTATTGTGCATCTTAAGGCTTTCCATAAAGAAATAGTCACGGGCAGTACTTTCATAGTAAGACTGGGGCAAAGGTTCACTTTGCCCGGCATGCCTTGATGAACTGCACGATCCCAACAGGGATACAGACAACAACAGGATGCACGATATGTACTTGCAATCTTTCATTTGATCCGGCAATCAGATACCACTGTGACCAAATCCTCCTGCTCCGCGTTCTGTTTCGTCAAGAGTCTCAACCTGAATCCACTGTGCCTGCTCATGACGGGCAATGACCATCTGGGCAATGCGTTCGCCGTCATTGACTGTAAAGTCCTCCTGTGACAGGTTAATAAGGATTACACCTATCTCGCCACGATAGTCGGCATCGATTGTTCCCGGTGTGTTGAGTACAGTTATTCCTTTTTTTATGGCAAGTCCGCTGCGGGGACGCACCTGTGCCTCAAATCCTGCAGGCAGCGATATGAACAGTCCCGTAGGGATAAGGCGGCGTTCCATGGGTTTCATAACTATCGGCTGGTCCAGGTTTGCTCTAAGGTCCACACCTGCAGACTGTACTGTAGCATATTCAGGAAGCTGATGATGCGAACGGTTTATTATTTTGACATTCATTTTTAAACGGGTTTTGGTTTTACACAGCGAAAATAACAAATATACCGCCAACTAAGTCAGAAATCATCTGAAAAACCATTAATTTTGAAACAAAAGAAACTAACAGATGGATTGGAAAAGACTAATATCAGCCAAGAGGCTGGGTATGGAAGGCATTGAGTCTGTACACAAGGATGACCGTTCAGCATTTTTGCGTGATTATGACAGGCTCATTTTCTCAGCACCGTTCCGCCGTTTACAGAACAAGACCCAGGTTTTCCCCCTGCCTGGCAGCGTGTTTGTACATAACCGCCTGACACACAGTCTTGAGGTGGCATGCGTAGGGCGCTCACTTGGTAACAATGTATCAAGGGCCTTGATAAAAAAGCGTCCGGAATTGGCAGATACGAATATCCAGGAGATAGGAAACATTGTATCCGCCGCTTGCCTGGCACATGACATGGGCAATCCCCCATTCGGACATTCAGGTGAAAAAGCCATATCAGCATATTTCACTGAAGGCAAAGGACAGTGCCTCAAAGAACAGTTTTCAGACAACCCTGTCCAATGGACAGACATCATCAATTTTGAAGGCAACGCCAATGCATTCCGTCTGTTGGCACACCAGTTCATAGGCCGCCGCAAAGGCGGATTTGCCATGACATACTCTACGTTGGCATCGATAGTAAAATATCCGTACGCATCCATTCTTGCAAACGGCAAGCATAAGTTTGGTTTCTTTGAAAGCGAAGCTCCTATTTTTGCCAAAATTGCCGATGAATTGGGCATAATCCGTTTGTCAGAACCAGGTCAACCCTTAAAATACGTGCGTTATCCGTTAGTCTGGCTTGTTGAGGCTGCCGATGATATATGCTACCTCCTTATGGACCTGGAGGATGCCCACAAGCTCAAACTGTTTTCCACGGCCGATACCATTAAGCTGATGATGGATTTTCTGGAACCCAAGGAGCAAAAGCACGCCGAAAGCATAATAAGCATGTTGACCGACGTAAACGAGCAGGTTTCCTATCTGCGTTCCAAACTGATTGGTGTTCTTGTTGAAGAATGCACAAAGGTATTCCTTGAGAACGAGAAAGCCATACTTGACGGAACATTCAGCGGATCACTTATCGATCATATCAGTCCTACCCCCAGGGAAGCATACGTCCATTGTGCCAAACTATCCATTCAAAAGATATACCGTTCACACGACGTCCTGGAGGTGGAACTTGCCGGTTTCCGCATAATAAGCACCCTTCTTGACCTTATGGTCCAGGCCGTACAGTACCCGGAACGTGAATACTCCAAACTGCTCATTGACCGTGTGTCAAGCCAGTACGACATAAACGCCGCCGACATATACAACCGCATACTTGCCGTCCTGGACTACATTAGCGGCATGACCGACGTGTACGCTTTAGACATCTACCGCAAGATTAACGGCAACAGCCTTCCTGCGGTGTAAAATGAGCCGTTGGCTCACTTAATCCTAAAGTTAACCGGAATAGTAAACCGAACCCTGCAAACCGAGTCATTAATCTTGCCGGGGTTCCATTTTGGCATAGCCGATACAACCCTTAGAGCTTCGGCATCAAGTAACGGATTGACGCTCTTGACCACCTTGGGATTGGTAATGGAACCGTCGGTCTCTACAATGAATGATACCAATACCCTACCCTGGATGCTGTCACTTTTAGCTTGGTCGGGATATACAACCTCATTCCTAAGGTATTCCATCAAGGCCGATGATCCTCCCTTGAATTCGGGCATTTCCTCAACTACCAGGTAGGCACCCTTCTCTTCCCGGTCCTCAATAATCTCGACCCATTCCTCGTTTTCTCCAACATAATCACCGGTACTGGCAAGTATGTCCTCCTGGATGTCGGCATCGGACTCAATCTCTACAACAGTGGGGGTTTGGGCAACATAGTTTGACTGGGAAGATGCAGGAGGATTGTTTGTATTAAGAAGGTTAATACTCATAATAACGGTCAGCAGGATGGCTGCGGCAGCCGGCACACCAACGGCTACGGCCAGAAATGAACGGCGGCGTTTGGCAGCACGTTCACGTACAGCCTTTCTGTCCCAGAATGACTGCTGATCCATTGAGGGGAGTTTCATCTCGTAATCCTCAAGGCGTTCCTTGAATTTATCTTCCCATTGTTTCATTGTCCTGTTCTTTTAAGATAATCGTTAATGGCGTTCCGGAGCTGGGCACGGGATTTGGCAAGAATTGATGCGGAACCTTTTTCGGTAATATTGATTGCCTGGGCTATCTCCTTATGGGAATAACCGTCTATGCAATACATGTTGAATACCGTACGTCTAACTGACGGAAGCGAAGCTACCATGTCAAGCATAACCGATGCCGGAATCTTGTCAACATCGTCATCCTGTTCAGGAATAACCGAATCCATCGATGAATCCAGCGGTACCATACGCAATCTGCTCATCTCCCTAAGCCTGTCTATTGCCACATTTACCGTTAGGCGTCTTAACCAGGAATAGAGCGAACCCTCACCGTTAAAACGGAACTGACCTATGCAATCCATTGCCTTTATCATGGAGTCATGCATAAGGTCCTGGGCCTCCTCCTTGTCGCCAAGATAACGGAAACAAACGGCGTACAGTCTGGCTGCATATCTTGCATACAGTTCACCCTGTGCTTCCCTATCCTTTAAGACACATCTTGAAGCCAGATCCTGTTCCGAAACCAAGGAGGTTCTCATCTTGCTAGTTCAGGCCTATTTCATTATAAGAACGGCAATTTACTCCAAATACGTCTTTTGGACAAATTATTTGCCTTACAAAAAAGAATGGGGTGACTGTCAATGCAGCCACCCCATTCAACTATCAAGTCTAATCAATTTTCTCTACGCGGAAGATCCATGTCAATGAAATTGCTGCGTGATGCCTGGAGGCGCTCATACTCATCCTTGTCACCAACAATAATCTTCTCAAATTCACGCAATCCGGTACCGGCAGGAATCAGGTGACCGCAGATAACGTTCTCCTTCATACCCAGCAGACTGTCGCTCTTTCCGTTTATGGCGGCCTCGTTCAGAACCTTTGTAGTTTCCTGGAATGATGCAGCCGACATAAAGCTCTGAGTTGCCAGAGCGGCACGTGTGATACCCTGCAGGATCTGTGTAGATGTAGCAGGACGTGCCTCCTGTGCCTGAACCAGCTTAAGGTCCTTACGCTTAAGCATTGAGTTCTCGTCACGAAGCTTACGTGCGGTAACCATCTGACCGGCAGAGAGGTTCTGTGAGTCACCCGGATCGGTAACCACATACTTGCCCCAGATACGGTCATTCTCTTCCATGAACTCCAGCTTGTCAACAACCTGCTGTGCCAGGAAGCGGGTATCGCCCGGCTCGTCAATCTCAACCTTACGCATCATCTGACGTACAATGATCTCAAAGTGCTTGTCGTTGATCTTAACACCCTGCAGACGATATACATCCTGAACCTCGTTCACAATGTACTCCTGTACGGCTGTGGGACCCTTGATGGCAAGAATGTCACTAGGAGTGATGGCACCGTCAGAGAGCGGTGTTCCGGCGCGTACATAGTCACCTTCCTGAACAAGGATCTGCTTGGACAGGGCAACCAGGTACTTCTTTTCGTCATCGGTACGTGAAACAACCGATATCTCACGGTTACCACGCTTAATCTTACCCATGTGTACGGTACCGTCAATTTCGGATACGACTGCGGGGTTAGACGGGTTACGTGCCTCAAACAGCTCGGTAACACGAGGCAGACCACCGGTAATATCACCGGCCTTACCCTGAACGCGCGGTATCTTGACAAGAATGTCACCGGCAGCAAGAACCTGACCGTCCTTGATGGCAACGTGACCACCTACAGGCAGGTTGTAAGAACGCAATACCTCACCGTTTGCGCCAATGATATCGGCCGATGGAATCTTGGTTCTATCTTTGGTTTCTGTGATGATTATCTCCTCAAGACCGGTAGCCTCATCGGACTCAATCTTATATGTAACGTTAGCAATGACGTCTGTCAATTTTACCTTACCGGCAACCTCGGTGATGATAAGGGCGTTGAACGGATCCCAGGTAGCAATCAGGTCACCCTTCTTGACTACGGCACCGTTCTTTACAAACAGTTTTGAACCGTATGGCAGGTTATGAGTTGACAGGGCAATACCTGTATTCTCATCTATGAACTTAGCTTCACCAAGACGACCTACTACAATCTGAACCTTTGAACCGTCATCGTTAAGGGCATCAACTGTACGCAGCTCCTCAAACTCAATGCGGCAGTCATACTTGGCTGTGAGACGTGAGTTGGCTGCAATGTTCGATGCAGTACCACCGGCGTGGAATGTACGCAGAGTAAGCTGTGTACCAGGCTCACCGATTGACTGGGCTGCGATAACGCCCACGGCCTCACCCTTCTCAACCAGACGGCCTGTTGCCAGGTTACGTCCGTAGCACTTGGCGCATACACCGCGCTTGCTCTCGCAGGTGAGCACTGAACGTATCTCAACGCTTTCAATAGGTGACTCATCAATCTTTTTGGCAATCTCCTCGGTAATCATCTCACCGTCGGCAACCAGAAGCTCACCGGTAGTAGGATGGATTACATCGTGTACTGATACACGACCCAGGATACGCTCATAGAGTGATGCAACAACCTCTTCGTTCTCCTTAAGGGCGGTGCAGACCAGACCACGCAGAGTACCGCAGTCCTCCTCGGTAATGATCACGTCATGTGATACGTCAACCAGACGACGTGTCAGGTAACCGGCATCGGCTGTCTTAAGAGCGGTATCGGCCAGACCCTTACGGGCACCGTGTGTGGAGATGAAGTACTCCAGCACTGACAGACCCTCCTTAAAGTTAGAAAGAATAGGGTTCTCAATGATCTGTGCGCCCTCGGCACCGGCTTTCTGAGGCTTGGCCATCAGACCACGCATACCGGACAACTGACGGATCTGCTCTTTAGATCCACGGGCACCGGAGTCAAGCATCATATATACTGAGTTGAAGCCCTGGTCATCGCTCGAGATGGTCTTCATCAGAACCTTTGACAAGTCCTCATTAACGTGTGTCCATACATCGATAACCTTGTTGTAACGCTCGTTATCGGTGATAAGACCCATGTTATACTCGGCCATGATACCTTCGACCTCCTCGTTACCCTTGGCAACAAGTTCCTGTTTCTCCTTAGGTATGATGATATCATTCAGGTTGAATGACAGACCACCCTGGAAGGCCATCTTGTAACCCAGGTTCTTGATTCCGTCAAGGAATTCGCAGGCGCGGGCAACACCCACCTTCTTGATTACATCCGAGATGAGGTCACGCAGTGTCTTCTTTGATATGATGTAGTTGATATAACCAACCTCATCAGGTACAAGCTCGTTAACGATTACACGGCCTACCGATGTCTCTACCAGATGAGTGATAGGTGAACCCTGCTCGTCAATGTCATTTACCATAACCTTGACAACGGCGTGGATATCAACCTTACCCTCATTGTAGGCAATCAGAGCCTCCTCGGGTCCGTAGAATGTAAGACCCTCACCCTTAACCTTTTCTATATAGTTGCCATCGGCATCCTTAACTGAACGACGGAGCTTGGTAATGTAGTACAGACCAAGTACCATATCCTGTGCGGGCACTGTGATAGGTGCACCGTTGGCAGGGTTCAGGATGTTGTGAGACTGAAGCATGAGCATCTGAGCCTCAAGTATAGCCTCATTGCTGAGCGGGAGGTGTACAGCCATCTGGTCACCGTCAAAGTCGGCGTTGAAAGCGGTACAAGCCAGCGGGTGCAGCTGAATGGCCTTACCCTCAATCATCTTGGGCTGGAATGCCTGGATACCCAGACGGTGCAGTGTAGGAGCACGGTTCAGCAGAACGGGGTGACCCTTCATTACATAT
>CACWIN010000011.1 GCA_902760965.1 uncultured Bacteroidales bacterium
TCCTCCTTTTTACAACAAAGGTTGGGAAACGACCGTAGTTTAGCAAATTCTTCACATAGTTTTATTCTAGCGCAAACTTAGAGTCCCCTTTGTGCCCCTTTTTTTGTACCTTTGCAGAGTATTTAAAGAGTATGACTGTAAAGGCTGTTGTTCGATCAATGAGACTCCGGACATTGCCGCTCTCTACGGCGGGAATTGTACTTGGTATTATGCTGGCTTGCGCCGGGTACCATGTTCCTTGGTACGTAATCCTACTTACTGTTCTTACTACTGTTTCTCTGCAGATTCTGTCCAATATGTCTAATGAATTGGGCGATTGGCTTAGCGGTGTGGACGGTAATGGCCGTGAAGGTCCAAAGTATGGCATTGCCGGCGGCGGACTGACCGAGGACGACATGCGTTCCTGCATAAGGATAACGGTACTTGTATGCTGCATTCTGGGCCTTGGAATGATTAGAGCATCATTCAAGACAATATTCTGCATAGAATCAGAATCACTTGTAGTCCTGGGCGGACTTGCCATTTGGGCCGCCATGCATTACACTCTGGGCAAGCACCCCTACGGCTATATGGGACTTGGCGACCTGTTCGTATTCATATTCTTTGGATTGGTCCCGGTAACAGGAGGTTATTTTGTCTGTGCCCACCAAATTGATTTCTGGACGCTGTTACCCGGTACGGCAATAGGTCTTTTCAGTGTTGGCGTACTGAACGTGAACAACATACGTGACATGAAATCCGATGCAGCCAACCGCATTACAGTCCCATTGAAACTGGGAGGGAAACGCGCCAGGATATATCATACCATACTGTTGCTGCTTGGATGGATTCTGATGACAGTGTTTACCGTCCTGCAAACTACAGGATGGACACCATTCCTGTTTGTGATAACTCTACCTCTGTATATCAAGCACCTGATTGGAGTCTGGAAACTGGATGGAAAAGCATTAGACCCCATGTTGCCTATGCTGGTAATATCGACATTCATATTTTCACTGCTTGCAGGTGTAGGATACATACTTCAGTAATATGCCCAAGAAAGAAGGAATACGCGAACTTTTTGATGACATTGCGGTCAAGTATGACCGTTTTAACCACGTATCATCATTCGGAGCCGACCGTTCATGGCGCCGCAAAGCCGTAAGACAGATAGCCGATACAAAACAGCCTATTAAGGTACTGGATGTTGCCACCGGTACAGCCGATTTTGCATTAGCAGTAAACCGTAAGGCTGCACCCGGATCACATGTGACTGGCATTGACCTGTCACAAGGCATGCTCGATGTGGGCCGCAAAAAATGTCAGGGACTTCCCATTGACCTGGAGGTTGGCGATGCCGAGAATCTGCGTTTTGCCGACAACACCTTTGACCGTGTATGCGTGGCTTTTGGAGTCCGAAATTTTGAGAACCTCATGAAAGGACTCAAGGAGATGCTCCGCGTCCTTAAGCCCGGCGGCCGACTGGTGATACTTGAGCTCTCCTACCCCAAGAACAGATTCATTTTTAGCCTGTACAAATTCTACTCGCTCAGAATACTCCCCAAGATAGGCGCAGGCATGACAGGCAACACCGGAGCTTTTACATATCTGCCCGACTCAATCCTAAAATTCCCGCTCCCCGAAAAGTTCATCCCAATGCTTAAGGAAGCCGGTTATTCTACCGTTAAGGCACGTGCTTTTTTGTTTGGAGTCTGCAGGATGTATTGTGCCGAAAAATAACTAATTTTGCAGAATTGACAGTACGAACCAAAAATACAGGTTTTCAATTAAAAAAGCAGGCAAATGAAAACAATGAGCAAGACATTAACCTTATCGGCACTATTGCTGGCCACACTGGTCCTTGGATGTAAAAAAGAAGACGAAGATGCCATATCACCCGACAAGCTCCAGCAGGGAGTAATGTACGTTACGCTGGATGACGGCGAAACTATAGTTGGCGTTGTTGACTTAGGCTTGAGCAAATCAAGCACAAGAAAATTATGGGCCACCTGCAACATTGGTTCATCGGTCCCTGAAGGATTGGGTTCCACATTTGCGTGGGCCGAAACAACTCCAAACAAACGGGAGTATGACAGAGACAGCTATCAATGGTTTTATAACGGCGAAAATACTGCCATTTCCAAATATTGCCAAGTAGCAGCTGTAGCACACAATGGAACCGATACTCTTAAAGCATTGACACCACAAGACGATCCTGCATCGGTCATTTATGGTGAAAAATGGAAGACTCCGTCCCAGAGAGAATTTCAGGAGCTGTTAAAACACTGCACCAGGACTTGGGGAACTGTAAATGGTGTTTGGGGATGTATGCTTACAAGCACCGAAAACGGAAACAGCATTTTCTTTCCTCTGACCGGAGTTACCGACACAGACATTCGTAAGAACACTTCAGTAAGATATACCTCGATAGGTTTTTACTGGACCAGGGACCTTCACACCACCAACCCCTGTGAGGCTAAAGCCGTTTGGGTCAAGGATGACGGCGATTTCAGTGATATAGGTTTTGTAGACACCGACAGGGAACGTGGTCTTAAAGTTCGTCCCATAATTTCCAGAGCCGACGCAGGAGTAAAATAATCATGTTGGAAAAGCACCTTGTCCTGAACGAAGCTGACCCCGCAGTCTTTTACGGTGTCAATAATACCAATCTGCAGTTAATCAAAGCCCTGTTTCCCAAACTGAGGATAGTTGCCAGGGGAAACGTTATTCGCATTATGGGCGATGACGATGAGACTGCCCGATTGGAACAGGCTGTACTTAAACTTGAAAAATACTGTTCAAAATACAATTCTCTTAAAGAAGAGGTTATAGTTGACATTGTAAACGGTCAGGAGCCGGGTGGCCAGAAAGACTCCGATGTCATTCTGTTTGGAGTTACCGGGCGCCCCATTATGCCCCGTAGCGTAAACCAAAAGAAACTGGTTACCGATTATGCTACCCACGACATGCTGTTTGCCATAGGCCCTGCCGGTTCGGGCAAGACTTACACAGCTATAGCTCTGGCCGTACGTGCTTTAAAGAACAAGGAGGTTAAGCGCATAGTCCTGTGCCGCCCCGCAGTCGAGGCCGGCGAGAAACTGGGATTCCTGCCCGGTGATATGCGTGAAAAGATAGATCCGTTCCTTCAGCCCCTTTACGATGCCCTTCAGGATATGATTCCTACCGCAAAGCTAAAGGAATATATGGAACTGAACATCATACAGATTGCACCGTTGGCATTCATGCGCGGCCGTACCCTTAATGATGCCGTTGTCATTCTTGATGAGGCTCAGAATACCACCCCGCAGCAAATCAAGATGTTCCTTACCCGTATGGGCTGGAACACCAAGATGATTGTTACGGGTGACCTTACGCAGATTGACCTGCCGCCCACACAGATATCGGGTCTGGTTCAGGCTTTGGACATTCTGGACGGAGTTGAAGGTTTGAGCATCATACGCATGACCAAGAAGGACATTGTCCGCCACAAGCTGGTAACACGCATTGTTGATGCATATGACCGCTATGAGCAGACACATAAAGACGAAAAAAGAATTTTTAAAAAAGATAACAATGAGCAAAGCGTTGACAAGAACTGACTTTCAGTTCAAAGGACAAAAGAGTGTATATCACGGCAAGGTTCGTGACGTTTATAACATTGATGACGACCTGATGGTAATGGTTGCCACAGACCGCATATCGGCCTTTGACGTTATCCTGCCCAAGGGCATTCCTTTTAAGGGTCAGGTACTGAATCAGATTGCCGCCAAGTTCCTTGATGCTACAGCTGATATCTGCCCCAACTGGAAACTGGCTACCCCGGATCCTATGGTTACCGTAGGTCTTAAGTGTGAAGGTTTCCGCGTGGAGATGATTATCCGCGGTTATCTGACCGGTTCTGCATGGCGCGACTATAAGAACGGCTGCCGTAACCTGTGCGGTAACGTTCTGCCCGAGGGTATGAAAGAGAACCAGAAGTTTGCCGAGCCCCTTATCACCCCCACCACCAAGGCTGAGGAGGGTCATGATGAAAACATCTCAAAGGAGGAGATCATCAAGCAGGGTCTGGTAAGCAAGGAGGATTATGAGGTTATGGAGCAGTACACCCGCGCCCTCTTTAAGCGTGGTACAGAGATTGCCGCTCAGAAAGGCCTTATCCTGGTTGATACCAAGTATGAGTTCGGCAAGCGTGACGGTAAGGTATATCTGATTGACGAGATCCATACCCCCGACAGCTCACGTTATTTCTACGCTGACGGCTATCAGGAAAAATTTGAGAAAGGTGAGCCCCAAAAGCAGCTCTCCAAGGAGTTTGTACGCCAGTGGCTCATTGAGCACAACTTTATGAACCAGCCCGGTCAGGTTATGCCTGAGATTACCGATGCATACGCCGACAGCGTATCGGACCGTTATATTGAGCTTTACGAGCATATTGTAGGTGAAAAATTCGTCAAGGAGAGCGGTACCGATCTTGCCGCCCGTATTGAAAAGAACGTAACTGACTGGTTAGCCAAGAGATAATATGCTGTTCACGCTTTTCGTACTAGGCAGTGTGCTGTTGTTCCTTGTAAAAACAGTGAACAACAAGCTTAACAACCCGCAGGACACCCCCTTTGGCACCAATGACACGGAGCCTCAGGAGGAGTTTAAGGAGGAGTTTAAGGAAGAGCCTCAAGTGGAGCCTCAGGAGAAGCCTCAGGAGAAGCCCCAGGAGAAGCCCCAACCTAAACAGGCTTACTCCTCATACGGTCACCTGTTCGGTCTGATAGGCAAGCCATTGGGACATTCAACTTCAAAGGACCGTTTCAACAAAATGTTCCGTGAGCAGCATATCAACGCCTATTATGAGAACTTTGAGCTGGACAGCATTGAACAGGTCAAGGATATGGTAGATCGCAATCCCAATCTCTGCGGATTCAACGTTACCATACCGTATAAGGAGGATATCATACCCTACCTGACCCGTCTTGACGAGACTGCCCAGGCTATCGGTGCCGTAAACACAGTCAAGGTTATCCACAAAGACTCCGGAACCGAACTAATTGGTTACAACACCGACTGGATAGGTTTTACTGAGTCATTCAAGGAACTGCTTGACGGTCATAAAAAAGCCCTTATCCTTGGAACGGGTGGAGTTTCAAAGGCAGTTAAATATGCACTGGACACACTTGGAATAGAAAACAAGTTTGTATCCCGCAATTCAACATTTGATATTCTGGGATATTACGAGCTTTCTCCTTCCGTCATGGATGAGTATGACGTAATTGTAAACTGCACGCCGCTTGGCATGTGGCCCAATACTGACCAGTGTCCTGACATTCCATACACATTCCTCTCTGACAGTCACGTGTTGCTTGACGTAATAGCCAATCCGGACGAGACTCTCTTTATGAAAAAAGGACGTGAACATGGAGCCCAGGCCAAGGGAGGCAAGGATATGCTTGAACAACAGGCTGTTGCAGCATGGAACATTTGGAACAGCATAGAGATTTAAAATAAAGGATCATTTCTGATGGAATCAAACGAAAGATATATGCTACGCGGCGTATCGGCATCCAAGGAGGATGTTCACAACGCCATCAAGAACATCGACAAAGGACTCTACCCCAAGGCATTCTGCAAGATTATCCCCGATATCCTGGGCGGTGATCCTGAGTACTGCAATATAATGCATGCCGACGGTGCAGGCACCAAGTCATCACTGGCTTACGCCTATTGGAAAGAGACCGGTGACCTGTCTGTATGGAAAGGTATCGCTCAGGATGCCCTCATCATGAATATTGATGACCTGCTCTGTGTAGGTGCAGTCGATAACATCCTGGTAAGCTCAACCATCGGCCGTAACAAGAACCTGGTTCCCGGCAGCGTTATCAGCGCCATAATCAACGGTACCGATGAACTCCTGGCCGAGCTCCGTGAGATGGGTGTAGGTGCATACGCAACCGGCGGTGAGACTGCCGATGTAGGTGACCTGGTACGTACCATCATCGTGGACAGCACCGTTACCTGCCGCATGAAACGCAGTGACGTAATCAACAATGCCAACATCCGTCCGGGTGACGTGATTGTAGGTCTGGCATCTTTCGGTCAGGCTACATATGAGAAGGAGTACAACGGTGGTATGGGCAGCAACGGTCTTACTAGCGCCCGTCACGATGTATTCGGCAAGAGTATAGCTCAGAAATATCCCGAGACATATGACCATGCAGTACCTGAGGACCTTGTTTACTCAGGCGGTCTGAACCTGACAGACAAGGTTGCAGGCTCACCTCTGGATGCAGGCAAACTGGTACTCTCACCCACCCGCACATATGCTCCGGTGGTAAAGAAACTGCTCGATGCATTGCGCCCTCAGATTCACGGCATGATCCACTGCTCAGGCGGTGCCCAGACCAAGATCCTGCACTTTGTAGATGGTGTTCACGTAGTCAAGGACAACATGTTCCCCATCCCGCCCCTGTTCCGCACAATCCAGGAGCAGAGCCACACTGACTGGAAGGAGATGTACAAGGTATTCAACTGCGGTCACCGTTTTGAGGTCTATCTGCCCAAGGAGTACGCCCAGCAGGTAATTGAAATCAGCAAGTCATTCGGAATCGATGCACAAATCATAGGTCGCATCGAACCCTCCGACCACACTCACCTGACCATCCACAGCGAGTATGGAGTCTTTGAATATTGAATCAGCTTCTAATTAATAAAAAACTCGGGCCAAAAGGTCCGAGTTTTTTCTTGAAATTATTGAGCAGGGATTGCAGCAAGAACGGCTTTAAGATAATCCCAGATCTTTTGGACTGAGGGAATGTAGCAACGTTCATCAGGTGAATGAGGACTAAGCAGCGTAGGCCCGAATGACACCATATCCCAATTTGGATAGGTACCGCTCAGTATGCCGCACTCCAATCCGGCATGGATAGCCATAACCTTAGGCTCAGTACCGAACATCTTCTTATATTCCTGCTGCATTACCTTAAGAATAGGTGATTCTGCATTTGGAGCCCATCCGGAATAACCGTCAGAATACTCTATGCTGCAACCAGCAAGTTCTGCAACACTGCGCAGGCGCAGTGCCATCAGGTCACGCTCTGAATCAACAGAACTGCGCAACAGGCTGAGAATATCAAACTGTCCTTTATATATCTTTACCACAGCCATGTTGTTCGATGTCTCTACAAGGCCAGGCATCTGGTCGCTCATACGCTCTACCCCGTCTGGGCAAACCAGGATTGCCTGGATAAAGCGCAAAGCGGTATTCTCCTCAACATAAAGGCACTCCTCAGGATCACACGTTACATCAGGAGCACACTTGTAAGGCTCAAAAACGTAGTTACAATTAGGATCTGTTACCGCATATTCTACCTTGACATCGGCAAAGACATCGGCCACAACATGTTTAGCCAGTTCAACCTTATCAGGAGCGACATAGACTGTAGCAAAGCATTCACGCGGTATTGCATTATGCAACGTACCTCCCTCAAGGTCAATCAGTTTAACATCAGCCTTGGTCAGCAAAGCGTACAAGACACGAGCGGCAACCTTATTGGCATTGGCGCGGCACAGGTTAATGTCCATGCCTGAGTGACCGCCCTGGAATCCCTTTACGGCCAGACTGTAACAGAGCCAGCCCTTGGGTTCAGGTTTACGCTCGTACTTATCGGTAATAGTAGCATCAAGACCACCTGCACAACCAATATAGAGTTCACCCTCTGTCTCAGAATCTATGTTCAGCAGTATCTCACCCTTAAGGACACCGGGCTTAAGAGAATTGGCACCTGTCATACTGGTCTCCTCATCATACGTAACCAGCAGTTCCAAAGGTCCGTGCCTGATGTCATCTGACTCAAGAACAGAAAGAGCCAAAGCCACACCAAGACCGTTGTCTGCACCCAAGGTGGTACCTTTGGCCTTGAGCCAATCGCCGTCAACCCAAGTCTCAATGGGATCGTTCTCAAAGTCATGCTTCACATCGGCATTCTTCTGCGGAACCATATCCATATGGCCTTGCATGATAACGCCTTTAAGGTTCTCCATTCCCGGAGTTGCCGGCTTGCGCATAATCACGTTACCGGTCTCATCGGCAAAAGCCTCTATATTACGCTGCTTAGCCCAATCCAGCAACCATGCACGTATCTTCTCCTCATGCTTAGACGGACGCGGCTGCCGTGTTATACCATAAAAATTGTCCCAAACAATCTTGGGCTCCAAATCCCTGATAGTCATATTCTCTAATGTTTAATTGGTTATACACAAAAATACCTCTTTCAAAGATATGCTTTTTTTGACAATGATACAATAGGGGCACAAAGGGGACGGTTCTTTTTGTGCCCCTATCTACAACACCTCCTAGAGCCAAATTTAGGGGCACAAAAAGAACCGTCCCCTTTGTGCCCCTAATTTTCAATTCTCAATTTAATTTTATCCCAAGAACTTGCCCCTGTTCTGAAGTCCCAGCAATCCCGACATAAGGAATATAATTCCTGCAACCACCATCATGATACGGTTCTTGAGCAGAATTACGCCCCAGATAGCGGCATTGATATTCTCCGGCTCCTCATACGGGTTAATCGTTACATCCCATACCTTATTCTCAACAAGCGGAGTACTGCCAAGAATCAGCGCAAGTATCACCGTAAGTACGGAGAGCACGGCGGCTGCGTTACCGTTGCGGATGAGTGTTGAGTAAAGGAATGCAAGGTTACCGAACAGCATGACCGGAATCATAAGCTGTGCCGCCATTACGAACGGTGCCACAGGATAAAGCAAGATTCTGGCCAGAAAGGCGTAAACAACCAGGATAAGGTAAACCTCAACGTATATCATAAACAGGCGGAACAGCCATACCTTGTACATGTAGTTTGGAATGCCGAACAACAGTTCAAGGATACGATGGTCCGCATCATTCTGGATGCCGAAACATGCAGGATAAAACACCAGCAGGATACCGGGTATGATAAGCTGGTTGTAAACCATTCCATGACTCAGCTCCGTACCTCTGGATGCTGCGGCAAACATAAGGAAAAAGAACAGAACCAGTCCTACCAGCAGGAACCATATGAACTTGCCGGCAAAAATGATCCTCATGTTGTACATACACAACTTGCCGAATGATTTTGTTGTCTGTAATACTGACATAGTTCCACTAGATTTATAGGTTCTTTAATAGGCACAGGTATGCATCCTCAAGGTTGGGCTCAGCAGGCTCTGCTCCTGGGAACGGACATACGGGCGATATGTAACGCACCTTGATCTTGTCACCGTCCTGAATATGGTTGGCAATAAGTTTCTCGTCAAGTTCACCCAGACGTGATGAGTCTATATCAAACAGCCAAACCTTGTCCTTGGCCAGTTTTACCATCTCGGATGGCAATCCAAAGTACTTGAGCGAACCCTTCTCTATTACAACGACCTGGTTGCATGAACTGGCTATATCCTCAATGATATGAGTAGAGAAAATAACTATGCGGTCACGGCTCAATTCAACCAACAGGTTACGGAACCTGATGCGTTCCCTTGGATCAAGACCGGCAGTAGGCTCGTCAACGACAAGTATTCGCGGCAGGTTAAGCAGAATGAGCGCAATACCTATACGCTGTTTCATACCACCCGAGAATGAACCTATCTCCGAGTTCCTCAACTCATACATGTGTACGGCAGTAAGCACATATTCCAGTCTTTCCTTACGGATCTTTTCATCGGTTATACCCTTAAGGATGGCCTGATAATCCAGGAAATCCCAGGCACTCATAGACTCGTACATACCAAACTCCTGCGGCAGGAATCCAATCAGGCTCTGAAGTTCCTCCCTGTACTTGAGAGTATCCATACCATTAATGAATACCGTTCCGTAGCTTTGACGCAGGATACCGGTTACAATTCGCATGAATGTGGACTTACCGGCTCCGTTGGGTCCAAGCAGGCCGAACATACCGCTGTGAATCTCAAACGATACGCCACGCAGAGCCTTGAACGGCTTTTTGCGCTTGCCGATTATAGGAATGCTCTTTACAAACACAAACCATGCATGTCTAATACCGGCAGTCTCACCTTTAAGACGCTCCACGTTTATGTTGTTTGCATAGAGGTAGTCCGATGTCTTGCTGATGCAGAGACCCAGAATCCAGACCACAGCAATGAATACCATGAATCCGGTACTCTCAATGCGGGTGCTAAGGAACAGCATGGCACATACCGGCAATGCCCAATACAGAATCTTCTTTATAATAGCCGCTGTCTTTGCGCCTTTCTTTGATTTGTACGAAACATACTCAAGGACGGCCTTAAGGATATTATTGATTCCTGCCAGCGTAATGATGGTCATAAGAAGTATCCAGAACTCCTTTTCAAAATACCATCCTGCCAGATAACCGGTAAATCCAAACACTACCACCTGCCATAGCAGACTTACAAAATCCTTGGCGTGATGGAAAGTGCGTGCAAGTCCCAATCGGCGGCGTATATTCAGTCCGCTCCTCCACTGACGCAGGAACAGGCTGTACCAGTCATATACCTTTACCAGGTTACGTACCTCAATGACAATAGGTTCATCGGCCTTTACAATATCCTTACGTGCTATTCGGACGGAGCTCTTTATAAAGTAGGTAATTCCGGGAACTGCAATAGCCAGGACAATTATGTAAAGCAGTATCTTGAATATTCCGTGAGTGGTGGTAAAGATCAATATCAGGCCCACGCCGTACAATACCGCATGCATGATATGAGTGTAGCGGCCCAGCTTCTTATACCATGCTCTCATGTTCTCAAACGATATATAGAGCGTAGGAATAAGCAGCAGTGTAAGCACGGCCGAGAAAGCCAGACCACCAATAACCGTCAGTGCAAAGGGAGCACCTATTGCGCCTGCATACTCATTGTCACCCATTGCCATAGGAATAAGAGTGACAATAGTTGTGATTGTAGTGATACAGATAGGTCTCAGACGTGAATATCCGCTTGTCATTATTGCCCTCATGCGGCCGTAGCCTCTGCGACGCAGTGTTGATGAGTAGTCAATAAGGATAATACCGTTGTTCACCACAACACCAAGCAGAATAAGGAACCCGGTCAGGGTGTTGGCGTTCATAAGGCTGTTGCCCGACAGCAGCAGAGCCAGCAGTGAACCTATGGCTGCCAACGGTATTGAGAACAGCAGCACCACAGGTGTGGTAAGTGACTCAAAGGCCGATGCCAGTATCATGAATATGAGTATTATCGATGCCAGTATCAGGAACTTGAACTCACTTGTGGAGTCATCACCGCGCTGAACCTCCAGAGCCAGTCCCGAAGGCAGGTTGTAATTGGCAATAATGTCATCAATCTGCTCATGATAACCGTCAAGGACATCCTTGGGCAGTTCCTCACTCTGCGAGATGGCATAGGTAACGTTCACCCTACGGTCACGGTTAACGCGTCTTACCTCCGATGGTCCGCGGCTCAGGCGGATATTTGCCAGTTGCTGCAGTTCGTGGGCTCCGCCGTTTGCATCGGTAACAATTACACGGCGCAGGTCATCCATGGTCTTCTCCCAGCGTCCGGCTTCCTCCTCTTCTTCGGTAAGGTCATCCATTATGACTATGTCATACTCATCGGTTCCAACCTTAAAGCTGGCTCCGGTGCTGGTTGAACGGTTAAGTGACCCAAGAGCAGAGGTTATTGCCTGGTTGGTAATATTGTACGATGCCATAGCCACGGGGTCAAAGGTCAGTTGAACCTCACGACGGCCACCGGGATTGTCAACCCTTATGTCACGTACAAAATCCAGCTGCTCCAGATAGTACCTAAGGTTATTGGATACTATACGCATGGTCTCGGTATCGGAACCCTTGACCACTATCCTCTCGGTGTTGTCACCCACACCCAGCACGCTCATGAAACGGGTCAGCGAACTCAGGCCCGAAGCGTTCTGGTTTCCGCGGGCATAGCCAGGAGTGACACGGACATCTATCTCATTCTCAAGGGCAAGCTCGTCGCTCAACTGTTCCACCAGTTGACTTATGGTTACACCACCCTTCTTGTTATAACCATCCTGAAGAGTCACGGTAATTGAAGCCTGATCCTCCTGAATACGGCTTATTACATCCTTTTTCCATACCAGACTGTCCAGACGCGACTCAAGTGTGGCAGTTGCCTCATCGGTCTCATCGATTGTACTGCCGCTGGGCATTGTAATGTTCACATTTATCCTGTCACTGTCTACCTGACGGTTCTGACCGGTATTACGTGACAATGCGAATATAAATGCAATAACCAGAACCGCTACCGCTGTACCAATGGTCGGACCGGGTTTTCTCAGGCTGGTCTTGAGCAGTGTTGAATACATCTGCAGCGGGCGGTCGTGAATGGACATTTTCTGGAAGAACACGCTGTTGCCGCCTCCGCCGCGTTCCATCATAGCTGCCGTTGCCATGGGAATGAATGTCACGGCTACCATAAGTGAGAATATCAGTGTTGATATTATCGAGAAACCGATATTCCTGCCCAGCAGTTTGATCATAGGCTCATCGGAGAACACAAACGGCAGGAACACCGTTATGGTTGTAAGCGTTGAGGCAATCAGGGCCTTACGCACCTCCTTTACGCCCTGCAGTGCCGCCAGTCGGGGCGGCATTCCCATTGATGCCAGACGGTATATGTTTTCCAGCACCACAATACTGCTGTCCAGCAACATACCAATGGCCAGAGCCATACCTATAAGGGTAAGGGTGTTTATGGATATGTTAGCCGCATAGAATATGTTGAAAGCCGAAAGTATTGATACCGGTATAGACAGAGCTATAAAGAATACAAGGCTTATGTTGCGCAAAAAGAACCACAATACCAGAATAGCCAGGATACCGCCCATAAGCGCCAGTTTGACTATCTGCGAAATGTTGTTGCTGATCTGGTCCGCCGAATTGGACTGCACCACCAGCTGAAGGTCCTGACTGGCAATCTCCCTGTTAACCTCATCTATACGCTTAAGCGTTCTCTTGGACAGGTTAAGAAGATTCTCACCGGTTCCGTTCACCAGCGAAACCGATATGGCATCCATACCGTTCACCCTGCTTATGGTCGTCTCCTCCTTATAGTCAAAGAATACAGTAGCAACGTTCTTAAGGTAAACCGGTCCTTGAGCCACCACCAGATTCTCCACTTGTGACACGTCATCGTAATTGGCGTCAAGCTGTACGTAATACTTTTTGTCAGGCTCACTTATATAACCCAGGAATGTACGTTCCTGATTATACTGGTTCAGGGCCTGGCTTATCTGTGAGTTGGAGATATGCAATGCCTGCATGGCCTCCGGATTGGAACGTATCTCAATGGACTTTACGCGACCTCCATATACGGTAACGCCTGCTATGCCGTCAATACTCTCCAGACGCGGCACCACCTCCTTGTCAACAATGGCTCTCAGACGGTCAACACCTCCCGATCCGCGCACCTGCAATGACATGAACTGATTGCTCATGCCGGTAAGGTTGGCCTGCTGGACATTCACTGTAACGTCCGACGGAAAATCGCCCCTTATGGAACTTATCTTCTCCTGCAGCTTTACAGTGGTCATCTTAAGGTTGGTGCCACTCTTAAAGTCAACCCTTATGGACCCCTGACGGCCCGATGCCGTGGACTCCATGTTTTCCACACCACCTACGGCACTGATGGCACCCTCAAGCGGTATAACCACCTGCTGCTCCATATATGACGGAGTAAGGTCGCTACGGGAATTGGCTGTCACATAAAGCTGTGGCAATTCCGTATTGGGCAGCAGCTCAACCGGCAGCTGCTTGTACGAGAAATAGCCCAGCAGCGTGAGCGCCACCAGAACCATGCATATAGTTACTCTTCTGTCAATAAATGACCTCATTTTCCAGTGATTCTTATTTTGGCGCTTTCAAACACATAATAAACACACGGTATCACCACAAGACTGAGCAGTGTCGATGTTACCAGACCGCCTATCACGGCAATAGCCATAGGCGAACTGAGCGATGCTCCCTCGCCTATTCCCAGTGCCATAGGCACAAGTGCCAGGATTGTGGTAAGACTGGTCATAAGGATAGGACGGATACGTTGCTGTCCTGCCTCTGCTATGGCATCGGTCAGACTAAGGCCGGCATCCTTGAGCTGTCCTATACGGTCCACCAGGATAATGGAGTTGTTGACCGCAATACCGGCCAGCATGACCATACCTATAATACCCATTATGTTTACGGTAATACCTGTTACAAGGAACATCAGTACTGCTCCCACCAATGCCAGAGGAATGGTAAGCAGGATGGTAAACGGATGCAGCAGTGATTCAAACTGTGAAGCCATCACCATGTAAACCAGCACGATTGACAACACAAGTGCCAACAGAAGGCTGTTCATGGACTCTGCACGGCGTTCATCCTCACCTGTCACGGTAATGGAGTAATTCTGCGGCAGTTCTATGCCCTGCACGGCCTGTCTTGTACGTTGCGCTGCCTTGTCAAGCGATACGGACTCGTCAATATCGGCTGTAACGCGCGTAACACGGTTCTGGTTGAGACGGTATATCTCCTTTGGGGCGGTACTTTCGGTTATCTGTGCCAGCTCCACCAGACGGAAATCCTTCTGGCCCGATGTAATAACCATATTGTTCAGGTCCGAAAGCGAAACTCCGGGAACTATGATATTGATATCCCTCATATCGCCTTTGTAATCCATCTGACCAGCAGCCCTGCCGTCAAGATGCTGCTGTATCTGGGTGATGATGGTAGATACGTTAATGTTGTTCATGCCGGCCAGGGCACGGTCCACCGTAACTATAATTTCGGGGGCACCTCCGGCCAAAGAACTTTCCACATTATAGAGACAGTCTATGGAATCCACTGCTGTCTTAACCTGCTCGGTAAGCATAGCCAGCAGATCCAGGTCCTCGCCCTTGATTTCAACTACCAGAGGAGCGTCCTCGGTACCCATCATGGAACTCAGGGAGTTTTCATCCTGTGTGAATGACAGCTCCATCCCCTCAACACCGTCAACATATGCGGCAAGAACCTCAGCAAGGTAATCAGGGGTTACGGCCGATGCCTTGGAGAGCTGAATCTTCATGGATGCGGTATTCTCTCCCTCAAAATCCAGGTTCTGAGCCGATGCTCCGGGACCCACATGGGTGTAAATCACGCATTCGGGATCCTGCGCAAGGTCATAGACCAGATTCTCCAGGTTCTCCAGTGTGGACGATGTACGGTCCAGACTGGTACCCTCGGCCATACGGATCTTAACGTTTATGGTGTTGGCATCGGTCTTGGGCATAAACTCCGTACCTACAAACGGCAGCAGGAATACTGTACCGGCAACCAGGATGACCGAGCACAATATTACCCACCAGCGCTTTTCAACAAGTTTTTTAAGGAACGATGAATATCCCTTGATATTAACTGAACTGAAATTCTTGAGTGGTACTGCTTTTTTGCGACCGAATATACGCTCATACAGTGTAGGAATTACCAGGATAGCCACAAAAAGTGATGAGAGCAGCGAGAATGTGACAGTCCATGCCTCATCCTTGAACAGTTCGCCCGTAGCTCCGTGCAAATATACTATAGGCAGGAATACCACAATTGTGGTAAGAGTCGATGCCGATACAGCGCCACCCACCTCGGATGTTCCGGTAATTGCAGCATCACGCACCGACAGGCCGCGCTCCTGATTCCTGAATATACTTTCAATAACCACGATGGCATTATCCACCAGCATACCCGCACCCAACGCCAATCCTCCAAGCGTCAGTATGTTTATTGTCAACCCGCTAAAGAACATCAGGTTGAAAGTGGCAATTATTGAAACCGGGATTGAAACCGCCACGATAAGGGTAGTCCCCACCCTGCGCAAGAACACAAACAATACTATTATGGCCAGAAGGACGCCCAGCAAAGCGCTGTTCTTGACCTCGCCAATTGAATTGTTTATGAATGTAGCCTGGTCACTGATTATCTTAACGTCATATCCGGGTAATGACTTTTGTATCTTGGCCAGACTTGTCTTTATTCCTTCAACAGCCTTGACCGTATTGTAGTCCATCTCCTTGAATACGGAAATGCCAATGCTGCGCTTGCCGTTTACCCTTACAATGTTCTCTGGCTCACGATTCTCAAAATGGATGTCAGCCACGTGATGCAAGTATATGGGTGCCATGCTGGCCGATCCAAACTCGCCAACCTGCCCCTGAGCGCTCTCGGTATTACGGTATCCTACAATGATGTTACCGAATGCAGTCTCGTCAGTCAAGGTATTGGAACCGGTAACTAGATACTGGAAACCCTGTTCCGAAATCCTGCCGCCCGAAACCCTCTGGTTGCTCTCCTGGATACGTGATGAGATGTTGTCAACAGTAATGTTGAATGCTTGCAGCTTATAAGGGTCAGCCTCAATCACCAGGTTGGTAAACTCATCGCCGGCCAATGACACATCGGCCACACCTTCTACCCTCATTAGTTCATTGCACACGTATGAGTCGGCCACCTTGCGCAGTTCAGCCATATCGGTAATATCCGGATTGGAGAAACCCAGAATCATTATAGGTGCAGTAGTGGGATCCTTCTGCGATATCCTAAGGTCTGTCACTCGACTGTCCTGACTGAAACTGCTCATAGCCTTTTCCAGGTCCAGGAAAGCCTCGTCCATATTCTTACGCCATGCGTACTCCACAGTTATCCTGGCGGTACCTACTTTAACCACCGATGACACTGACCGCACGTCACTCTGACGGGCAATCTGAGACTCCATGTTCCTTATGAACTGTTTCTCAATCTCTTCGGGGGGACGCTCACCGGCGTCTATCTCAACAAACAGGCGGGGGCTGTTCATGCTTGGAAGCAGTTCCACGCTCAGCCTGTCATATGATATCTTTCCGAGCAGCAGGATAGCCAGCACCGCCATAGTGACAGTGACCGGATTCCTGACCGCCCAACTAACCAGCTTTTTCATCCTTTTTTAGGGTTTATCTTTGGATCTTTACCTTTGAACCGTCTCTCAGGGTCTCAAAACCACGAACAATCAGCTGATCGTCCCTATCCAGGCCGCCCAGAACCTCCACGTTGTTCTTTTCTTCAAGTCCCAGTTTTACCTGTTTGGCTCTGGCAATACCCTGGTCTACCACAAACACAAGACGGCGGTTTCGTTCGTTGCGTACAATATTCTTAGGTATCACGATTGTCTGGGAATGGCTCTCCGTAACAATATCGGCCTTAACGAACATACCCGGTCTGATAAGCAGGTCCTTGTTGTTGATGACAAGCTTGCCCTTGAATGTACGGGTCTCGGAACTTATGGCAGGTGAGAGTTCGGTAATCTCGCCTATGATAGTGTCTTTGGGCAGAGTATAATGGGTAATATAAGCTTTCTGACCCACCTGAACCTCGTTTATGGCACTCTCAGGCAGATTTATCTCAAGAAGCATTGAACTGTAGTCCATAATTGTCACTACCGATGTACCGCTGTTCAGCTTGGCTTCGGTCGAGAAATGCGGGAGATTCACTATCACGCCGTCAAACGGAGCCCTTATGTTCATCTTTTCCAGATTCATCTGGGCGTTCTCATAGTCCAGACGTGTGGTCATTATCTTGATATCGGAGTTCTTGACCTCGGTAAGCGTGGCACCTCCCTTGTCATAAAGCGATTTTGTCTTTGTCTGCTCCTGTTCGGCCAGTTCCAGATTAAGGCGCTTGGTCTCAATTGATATGCCATTCTCATACGACTTGTCTTCAATGCGTACAATAATCGCACCTTTCTTTACCTTGTCACCCAGTTTGTAAGGTTTTCCGGTTGCCGGGTTTTTTTGTAGATGATACTTGCCGGCCATCTCGGTTGACAGCTCAGCCTCGGCATTCGACACAGCAGTGCTGTTAGTCGTAAAGATCCTGCTTACCGAACCGTAGGTAATGTCACTGACCGATACCGGCGTTGGAATTTCGTTACGGTTCATAGTGTTCTCTTGTCTGCACCCTGCCATAAGAACGGTGAGCACAGTCAGTGTAAGTGCGCTGATTCCTGATTTCATATACTGTATCATTTCTGTTATTTCTAGGTTTATTTGTTATTATTCTGGTCGTATGACATGGGAACCACAGGTGCATCCTTTTCAAAGTCATACAGGGTCAGGATCTTGATATTCAAAAGCTGGACCTTGTAATTGATTATAGCCTGTGTATATGACATCTTGCTGTTTGACAACTGGTTCTGGAACTGGTTCATCTGCAGTCCGGTCAGTTCGCCGTTGCGATAACGCTCCTCATTCAGGTCATATGTAAGCTGAGCGTTACGCTGGCTCTGCTCCGCAATCGATATCTGCCCTACCAGATTGTCCAGACTGCGGCATGTGCTGCGGACGTTCATCTCTATGCTCTTAAGTTCTTCTTCGGCACTCAGTTCAAACATCTTGCGCTCAATCTCGGCAGCCTTTATGCGGGCTTTTCTTGCACCCCAGTCAAAAATAGGTACGCTGAACGATACTGCTACACGCGGATTGTTGGTGGGGTTGTCATAAATGTGGGGGAATTCAGCGTCATCGCCCATGACACCCAGCGAGAGCGAAATGTTACCGCTAAAGCTGTCATTGTCCTTTACCTGTATCATTGACATTTCCTGCTGTTCCCTTGATATCTGACGCTGTCTGAGTTCAAGTCTGGATGACATGGCACTCTCAAGGGCCTTGGCCTGGTCCACATATACAGGTTCGGCCTCAATATCGCACACCACTATGATATCCTCCTCGATGGGAATGCCCAGCGCCTGCTTGAAATTGTCCTTGGCGTTCTCCAGACTCACCCTCTGGTTCTCCAGACTGGAACGTGACTGGGCCAGGTTCAGTTCGGCCTGATAATATTCGTCCTTTGTAGTAAGGTCAGCTTCGACCTTGTCCTTGATTATATTAAAGTTCCTTTCGGCATTCTCCAGTTCCGATTCGCTTATCTCCAGGTTCTGCTGTGACATGAACAGGCTGTAAAACTGGCTGGTTATGTTACGCTCCACATTGAGCATCTGGAGTGCATAACTTATGCGGGCGTTCTCATAGTTCATCTCTATCTGGCGCATGTTCATCTTGGTCCTGTTATATGTGAATATAGGCTGACTCAAACTCAGATAAAGACGGTTACTGAACGCGCGGTTGCTGTTGGTGGTACCTCCTATTGACGACTCGTTGTTCTGCCAGGACAGGCTGTTGTTGAGTGACAGGGTTGCATCGGTCCAGATAATGGGCTGCGAAATGCTGAAAGTACCCGATGATGACACCGAACGGTTGGTATACCAGTCCGAATAACGGCTGTCAAACTGACGTGACTGGGAGTACGAGAACGGCTCCAGGTTAAGTGAGAACCTGGACTTGAGCGATGCCTTCTGGGCTATCAGGTTCTGCTCATACCTCTCCATGCTCAGACGGGAGTTTATCAGATCGGGATTATGCTGGGCACTGTATTCAAGTGCCTGCTCCATGGTCATGACAATCTGCGCCTTGGCTCCGGTCTCAAAGGCCAATGCCGCTGCAAGCGCAAGTACTGCCGTAGTTACAGTTTTTCTTTTTTTCATACTATGCTGTTTTTTCCTTATTCTCTGACTTAACGGGAATTATCTCTTTTTACCAACCTAATGGCATCGGCCACAATTATCCTTATGCCGGACCTGTTGTTCAGCGTAACCCTTACGGTATCGGCCTCAAAACGGAACGAGCCCAACAGATTCCAGCCCTCGTCGGCACGGAACATGTTCATTGACACATTGTCGCTCATGTTGAACTGCTCTATCTCAAAGTTATAGTCGTTGGTTACCCTGCGGCCGTTGTTGTTATTGTTATTCCAGTTATTGTTGTTGTTCCACCTGCGGTTCCGGTTGTTATTGTCATACATATTGGGTGATGCGTAGTAATACACATCATATACGCCGGCAACTGTCAAAGGAACACTCCAGCGTGCATACTGGGAGCCGTCACCCGGCGATATGAGATATGCCGAACGGATATAATCGCCGTAAAGGTTCTGGTCAGTCACCAGAGTCCACTGACTGTATGTGCGCCAATCGGAAAAACCTTCATAGATAAACTCGTTTTTCTTTTCCTTGGCCTTGTCTATCCATTTTGACAGATAACCGGTACGGAGCGGACGGGAAAGCGAGAACAGTTCACTGTCCTCATTATCTATGATTATCTCGCCCGGGAGAGTGTTGTCTACTCCGCCACGAACCGGATAAATACCTTCGGCGGTAAGTTCGGTACCCTCGTATGTACTCCAGTCCGAATTGTTCAGGTTTACATCGTGCGGCAGATTTGACGACAGCATGGTGTTTATCCTTATGTAACTGGGAGTATTGAACCAATGGGTGACAATCCTGCGTGTCTCATGCGGATTTATGCTCAGTACCATGCTCTTGGGCTTGTCCTCATCACCGGCATTCTCCATCTCATAGAACACGAATTCCACATTGATATAGCCCGGGTTGTCCGATATGTTCTCAACGGCAACCTCTGCCTGATAAATCTCGGCCGTATCGGTGGTAACCGTAGTAATGACCGGATTACCTATCTTGTAGCAGGCCAACCGTGCAGGCTGGTTCCAGGCTTGGATCTTTTCCTTAAGGCTGATTCCCGAATAACTCTGCACCCAATCCAGGATAGAATCAAACGAGACGTTCTCAAACTCCCGTTCCCTGGTCTTTGCCGATATGGAATCAACCAATGACTCAAAGCCAACCGCCGCCGATACCGGAGCAAAGAAATCCTGGGTCTTGAGTGCAAGGGCGTTGTCGGCAAGATCCTCCCACTCCGGGTCAGACATAATGCGGTCAAAATCATATTTGCCCATCAGGATAAGGGCTTTCTCGTCCTCGGACAAACCGTTCATTCTCCTCATCCAGTCATTTCCTAGATTCTGGTTGGTGCCAGTCATTGACTCCACCATCCTGTTGGCCATAGGCCAGTCCGATGAATAGACATTGTATCTGAAATTGTAGAATAACGGACGGTAATAGTATGGATTGTCCACCTGGGTCATTGTCCACTGTCCGTTCCTGTTGCTGCCGCTCATATTGCCGGACTGCATCATGAAAGAGACGGAATTGTTCAGGATATTAACAAGTATCTCCTTTTCGGACATGTTGTTGTTGCGGCGGTTCCAGTTGTTACGGCCACTCCACGAACGTTTCATGTTGCGGAACTGGAATACGTTCATGTCAAAGCCCCTCTCGTGTACCAACGCCATCTCGGGCTGAAGCTGTTCATAGACCGATGTCCATACACGTTTGTACGAGGTGAACTGGGCAGGCACCTCAACAAACGAGAAACGTTTGAACGGATACTCCATGTCGGCCTGATACTCCATATTCCTGCGCCTGTCACGGATAATATACGGAACAGTATCGCGTATTGAGTCAAACACCTCAAACTGATCGTCCCAACTGCCAAGTTCCCATACCGTATACATTGTTGAGTCAACGGTTATTGACTTGGGAGTGTAGTCGCCTATTATAAGCGATACCGACGGCAGTGACGACTCCGGCTTGAAAGTATACTGGGTGGAGTCGGCATTTGCCGTGCACAGGCCCTGTGAAATGGGAGTAAGTCCCGGATTCGGGGTTACATTCACCACAAAATCAGTAAAGTATGACAGTTGCCATTCGGGACTCCTGTCACTGAATGCCACACCTGGGCGCGGATACCAATAGCTCTCAGGAGTAAGCAGGGTATAATCCTTATCCTGGAACATATAACGCTTTCCTACATTCAGCATGGATAGAGCCTTTGTGTTTTCAAGCATCTTGTCTTTCGAAATATCCAGGAAGCATATGCGGTCATCGGCCTCTCCTCCATACTCCATTATTATGTTTACCGGTTCGCCGGCACCCAATGTGTTGTCAAAAGAGAGAATAATAAGGTGCATAAGCCTTTCGTACTTCATGCTGTGACCTGCAGCGCTTATACTGCCCACATTGAATCCGGGATTAAGCGTGAACACCAGTTGTGACGCCTCCTGTTTGGGACGGACTTTCAAATCGGCCCTTATGCTCAGGGAATCTCCTTCCTGCGAAATGTAAAGCATGCAGGAGTCCACCACCGCGCCACCTACGTTAACGTACCTGTTGTCCAGTTCAACCATATCGGCCCTGTATCTTTCATCAACCTTATACAGGCGGACATGCCTGTACCCGGCAAACAGACCTCCCAACAGGAACACCACAGCGGCTATTCGCCATGGCAACAGGCTGTACCTGGAGTTGGCAAGTCTATGGAACAGCGACACATCGGTAAGTATCAGGCCTATGCCAAGCAACAGATAGCACATCCTGTGATTGATCAGCCTGGACAAGCCGCTGAAACCCGTTATTACCGATTTAAGCATAGGCAGGTTAAAACCTATATAGTCAAACAGGTAATAATACACGTTGTCTATATAGAACAGCGTTACGCCTATGTATGCCAACAGGATAACCATGGTAATGGCCTGGTTGTTGAGCAACAGCATAAGGGTCGTTGACAGACCTACTATGAATACCAGCGTAGGAACACTCAGCAACAGGAAATACCATATATAGCTCAGATAGTCCAGGTCAAAGCCGTATTTGATAAGGCTCATCACCAATGCTATCAACGCCACCACAAAGTCTAGAATAAAGAACACCTTCAGCGTTGCCCACATCTTGCCTATAAGGTACTCGGCATTGCTAAGCGGTCTGGTATAGAAAACCTCCGACGTATCCAGCTGCTTGTCACGCTTCAGGTACTCCGATGCCAGGAACACCGATACTACCGCCTGCCCTACATTCATTACCAGCATGAACATGTAAGGTATGACGGACCTGTTCACCATCTGCGGCTGCTGATTTGGCGAAAGAATATATATGGAGCCCAGAATGACCGAGGCAAGCAGTGCAAGAAAAGCAAATACCTTAAAGAACCAGCCTCGGACAAGCAGTTTTGTCTCGTATCTGGAGACTATTATTATGTTAGTTATTCCCAATCCCATCAATCCTTATCCTTAACTTCCATAAAATAAACATAGGCATGCTCCAGGTTTGGCGGATAGCTCACCGCATCATAACCAGGCATACTCTTTGCCACCACCTGAATATCCCATCCCAGTCCATGAGGTATGGTTGAGATAACGGCATATTTCTGATTTATCTCGGCATACTGCTCGTTGGTAACCTTAAGACGCCATACGTTGCCCTCGGTCTCCTTGAGCATACCTGCCGGTGACCCTCGGAACATGACCTGTCCCTGATTGAGCATAGCCATCTCGGTACATGAACTGGAAATGTCACCTACTATATGGGTTGACAGAATTATTGTGGTATCCTTTGAACTGGCTTCACTTAGCAGGTTGCGGAACCTGATACGCTCCTCCGGGTCCAGTCCGGTGGTAGGCTCGTCAACCACCAGGACTTTTGGCTTGTGGATAAGAGCCTGGGCTATACCCAGACGTCTTTTCATACCGCCCGACAGGTTCTGTGCATAACGGTCACGCACTTCGTAAAGGCCCACCTGTTCCAGCATAGAATCAACCGCCTTGCCACGTTCCGATGAGTTTGTCATGCCCGACAGAGCCGCTGCATACTCCAGGAACTCCCTGACCTTATATTTGGCAAAGAACCTGAAATCCTGCGGCAGATAACCCAGAATACGTCGTACTTCCTTACGCTGCGTACGTATATCGTAACCGCATACGTCAATCTGACCTTCGGACGGTTCCATAAGGGTTACCAGAATACGCATAAGAGTGGACTTTCCGGCTCCGTTGGGGCCCAAAAGGCCAAACATACCGGAAGGTATTTCCAGGTTTATATCGGTTAACGCTCTCTTACCGTTAGGGTAATAATGACTTAAGCCTTTTATACTTATTGACATGAATTCATTATTTGTTTATTGCAGCCGCAATTTCTTCGGCTCCAATGGATAGGGTTACATATGAGGGAACAGTACGGGTACAGCACTCGTTCTCGCCCCATAGGAACGGATAATCATCCTTATGCTCCAGCAGGTCCGGTTGCAACAGGACAAGTCCGGGAGCAATACCGCCGGGAATGAATGTATGGTCTGCACGGTTGTTGCCGTATGCAACCTTTTTGGTATTCACTCCCACGGCAGTCACAAACGATACGTTCGAGTACGGATGGTTGCCGTAAATAAAATTAAGACCGGAAAGGACCAGTTCCGGATCAATCAGGTCCGGGTAGTAACGCCATACCATATAGTTATTCTGGGCCCAGCTTATTACGCGCTCGCTGCCACCCCATGTGCCGCCGGCTACCGGTACGCCATAGGGAGTGGATTCGGCTGTACGCTTGGCATCCTCAACAAATACGGGTATTACCTCGCGGAGCTGTGCCTTGAAATCATCGTCCATATACGGAAGCAGTGAAAGTGCAGTAGTGATATTCACACGCGGAGCACGCATTGCGCTACCACCGCCTGTACGGTTATCCTCGGCCCCCTGGGGAGCAGTTTTTGCCATCTCGATCTGACGCATCACACCGGGCATAAAGATATCCTTGTATTTCTGTTCACCGGTCAGGAGCCACAACTGAATGGCTGCACTTGAACGGTCGCCGCCCATGCCGCGATTGTTTCTCATAACGTTGGCGTTGGCATTGGCGTTGGCCTGTTGGTTACGGGCAGGCTGACGGGCCTGGAACTCATCCATCTCCTTCCACAGCTTAAGAGCATTCTTTTTGCAACGCTCGGCAGTCTCGGGTATGTACGGAGCCAGTACGCGGGCCGCATGTGCCAGGGCGGCACAGACATTTACGTTACCCATGGGGTTACCGGCATTATTGGTAAATGCAAAACGGTCGTCAAGTGTACCTGACCGGTTGCCACGAACCTCATAGGGTTTAAGACTCGGGTCATATATATAACCGTCAGTTATAGTCACGGCATCGCCCAGATGATGGTACTGGTGCATGTTTCCCTGAACTATACCTCCTGCTATGAATCCCAGGTTCTCAATCTGGGCGCAAAGGTTAAGAGCGCCATGTTCAACCTGCTGGATGACATCGGGCAGACCGTCCGGACGGTGAATGTCCACAAACTGGGTCTTCTGGTCAATGAAGGTCTCGTCACGCTCCGGACGGAGTACATCCCAAACCTCGGCCAACTGATTGGTCAGGCCAATAACGGTACCGGACTGAATGTCAAAGTCACCGGCATCATACCATGCACCTACAGCCAGACCGGGTATGTGCTCATATGGTTTGTACTTGGTACCCGTGGTATTGCCCATACGGTAACCGTCATGCTGCTGATAGTTGGTTGGAGCCTGGATGGCATCGTCCATGTGAGAGCGTCCGTGCCATACTCGGTATGCCTCGTTAACCAGCATGTGGTCCATCTGGACGGGCAGCCAAACATCCATTGTATTATGCCACTTGCCCTCATATACGTTCTTGTTTATGGGGAACGGATTGGTCTTAACGCCGTTATACTCTATATAATAGGTACCCGGCTCATTTACTGCACTAAAATCGCACTGGGCATAGTTGTATCGGTTATAGAATACTCCCCACTCCTTTACGGAAGGTTCAAGTGCCAGAGTATGACTGCCATCGGCATTTACACGGAACACCTTGGCTTTAGGATAAACCTTGTCATTACGGTCCAGTTCAATCACAGCCACCTTCTTTTGGGCAGGTGTATAACCTATCTGCGAGAATCCTATATTGGGTTCACGAATCCAACTTGCATCGGCAGTTGGCTCAACATACCACTCCAGCACTGTTCCGGTCTTACCTGCCGGAAGGAATGAACGGACTACAAAAGTACCGTTCTGTGACAGATTGCGGCCGTCATACAGATTGATTTCGGAATCGGACTTAAATAGTACACGCAGGGATTCATCCTCGGGGGCCACCACAAGAGTGTGTCCTTGGGATATTGGTTTTGGTACTATGAATTCGTTACGTCCGCGGTCATCAAATGTTGACAGGCCCCAGAACTGGTCAATCTTTTCGGATTTGGGACGCATTTCGGTGTCACTCGAAGGATAGCGCGGGAATATCTCGCTCTGACCATCCATAAGATATGTCTTACCAAAATAGGTAGCGGGGAAAAACTCCATGTTCAGACCTGCCTTACCAACAAGATTGGCCGGCAACGGCTGTTCCAGAATTACCTGCAAGCGTATTCCCTTTCCCTCTTGCATGGCCTTTATGTCATATCTGAAATTAAAGTCCGGATAATAGAACTTGCAGTTTATCACCCCTCCAAGTGTATCAATGGTACGCTCAGTAAGCGATGCATAGATATCCCACTGTTCAGGAGTGTTCATAAGACGCACGGCTCCACCGGTTGCTATACGCACTCCACGCTGCACGATCTCAATTCCTGCAGTCTTTTCATCGCAAAAAACACCTTGATAATTGTTTGAGTAAACAAGCACATTAACGCCACGGGTCTCATAATAACCAAGATCATTGATCTCAAGTTTTCCGGGTTCCTGATTAGTTGAACAGGAAACAAATGCACATAACAATGCGGCGACAATTGGCAGTAATCGTTTCATAAGTTTTCACATATAGTTGGATAGTTCACAAAAGTAATTAATGACGTGCGAATAAAAAAGCAGTTAACTATTTTTATACCCTTGAACGACACATGATTTTAAAACCATGCCCCCGATTAGTGAAAGGATTTTAAAATAAGCCAACCCTGCACAAAAAATGAGTATCTTCGCGAACCAAAATATCCGGTATGAAAAAACGTGTTCTTGTAACATACAACATGTTCCGCACAGGATATGCGGAACTGATAAAAAAGTATGATGTAACATTCCCGCCAGAGGGCCGTGAGACTTTCACATATGATGAGGTGTATGAAATGCTCCCGGAGTATGATGTACTCCAGTCCATGTTCAATTTCCCGGTTGACCGCAAGCTTATGGAGCGCGGCCTGCCCCGTCTGGAACTGGTAAGCAACTACGCCGTAGGATTTGACAATATAGATATTCCCACAGCAACCGAGCTTGGCATTGCCGTTACGAATACCCCGGGCCCCGTAACAGAGCCCACCGCCGACCTGGCATTCGGACTGATGCTGGCAGTAGCACGCCGCATTACCGACGTTGACCGCCGCCTACGCATTCCTGGCGCTCTGGAGTGGACACTTCTGGCCAATCTGGGATACTCACTTGGAGGCAAGACACTGGGTATTTTGGGTATGGGACGTATAGGCCAGGCTCTGGCACGTCGCGCCAAGGCCAGCTGTATGAAGGTAATCTATCACAACCGTCATCGCGTAAGCCCCGAGATTGAAAAGGAGTACGATGCCACATACGTTGAGTTCAACGAGCTGCTCAAGACATCCGATTTCATATCGGTCAACGTACCCTACTCCAAGGATACATGGCACCTGATTGGCAAGGAGCAGATAGAGCTCATGAAACCCACCGCAATACTTGTCAATACAGCACGCGGTCCTATAGTTGATGAGCTTGCCCTGGCCGACGCCCTTAAGAACAAGCGTATCTGGGGTGCAGGACTGGATGTGTTTGAGTTTGGCGACAAGGTAAGTCCCGAGATACTGGCATGTGAGAACGCAGTCATCACCCCTCATGTGGGCACACAGACATACGATGTCCGCAATGAGATGGCCGAGTTCGTGTCACGCAACATCATCAACTTCTATGAGGGTGGTCCTGTTGCATTCGTAAACAAGGTTGAGAGAAAGAAATAATGGGTACACAGGACAGCCTGCTTGACAAACTTGACGGTCTGGAGGCACGCTTCCAGGAGGTTAGTCTGCTCATAACAGACCCGTCCGTGATAGCCGATATGAAACGGTTCGTAAAACTGAACCGTGAGTACCGTGACCTGGAGCCAGTGGTTGCAGCCCGCAAGGAGTACATCCAGCTGCAAAAAAGCATTGAGGAGGCGCGTGAACTGCTCTCCGAGAATGACCCTGAGATGCGCCAGATGGCACGTGAGGAACTTGACAGCGCCACTGCACGCCTACCCCAGCTTGAAGAGGAGATAAAGCAGATGCTCATACCTGCCGATCCTCAGGATGACAAGGATGTGATAATGGAGATACGCGGCGGCACAGGCGGTGACGAGGCTGCCCTGTTTGCAGGCGACCTGTTCCGCATGTACTGCAAGTTCTGTGAGGCCAAAGGCTGGAAATACGCAGTATCATCATGTTCCGAAGGTGCATCGGGAGGATATAAGGAGATAATATTCACCGTAACTGGTGAAAAAGTATACGGAACGCTCAAATATGAGTCCGGCGTACACCGCGTACAGCGCGTGCCTGTTACCGAAACCCAGGGCCGCATCCATACATCGGCAGCCACGGTTGCCGTTCTGCCCGAAGCCGATGCCTTTGAGGTGGAGATAAACGAAGGCGAGATAAAGTGGGATACATTCCGAAGCGGCGGTGCCGGCGGCCAGAACGTGAACAAGGTAGAGTCCGGGGTAAGACTCCGTTACAATTGGAAAAATCCCAACACCGGAGTCGTCGAGGAGATCCTCATTGAATGTACCGAGACCCGTGACCAGCCCAAGAACAAGGAGCGTGCGCTCTCACGTCTGCGCACCATGATTTATGACCGCGAGCATCAGAAGTACATGGATGACATAGCAGCCCGCCGTAAGACAATGGTATCAACCGGTGACCGTTCGGCCAAGATCCGCACATACAACTTCCCGCAGGGTCGCATAACCGATCACCGCATCAATTACACCATCTACAATCTGCCGGCATTCATGGACGGCGACATACAGGACTGCATAGACAAGCTTACCATAGCTGAGAATGCAGAGCGCATGAAAGAGTCAGACATGTAAAGAAAATTCATAAAAATAACCAATATGACAAGAGACGAACTTTATGCCAACATCAAACGCAAGAAATCATTCCTGTGCGTAGGTCTTGACACCGATCTCAAAAAGATTCCTGAGCATCTGCTCAAGGAGGAGGATCCAATATTCGCATTCAACAAGGCGATAATTGATGCAACCGCCGACTACTGCGTTGCATACAAGCCCAATCTGGCATTCTACGAGAGCGCAGGCCTGAAAGGCATGCAGGCTCTTTACAGGACAATAGATTATATCCGCACCAATTACCCGGACCAGTTCATCATAGCCGACGCCAAACGCGGTGACATAGGCAACACCTCAATGATGTATGCCGACAGCTTCTTTACCGAGATGAACGTTGACGCCGTAACCGTTGCACCTTATATGGGCGAGGACAGCGTGACACCGTTCCTGGGACATGACGGCCGCTGGGTAATCCTGCTGGCCCTGACCAGCAACAAGGGTGCAGCCGATTTCCAGTACACTCACGACACGCAAGGCACACCTCTGTACCAAAAGGTGCTGGCCAAGTCACTTGAATGGGGCGGAAATGCCGACAACATGATGTATGTGGTTGGCGCCACACGCGCCGAGATGCTGACTGACATCCGCAAGACAGTACCCGACAGTTTCCTGCTGGTTCCCGGCATAGGAGCCCAGGGCGGATCTCTGGCCGATGTCTGCAAATACGGCCTTAACAGCAAATGCGGTCTGATAGTAAACAGCAGCCGTGCAATAATTTACGCCGACAAGACGGAGAACTTTGCTCAGGTGGCCCGCGCCAAAGCTTTGGAGGTTCAGCAGGAAATGGCGCAGTACCTTTAAACCTTAGCGTTGGCTTTGGCGTTGGCCTCATAAGCGGTCCTTTGGCCCGAATGCCACGCACCGGATGGTAGCCAACGCCAACGCCAACGCCAAAGTTAATGTCTGCTAATATTACAGAATCTGAACAATTTTACTATATTTGCAAGTCTTATAGAAATTGCAGATCAAAAGCATGGAATTTACAGCAAAACAGATAGCGGAATTTCTGGGCGGCATCGTTGACGGCAACGAGAATGCGATTGTCCACACTTTCGCCAAAATTGAGGAGGGTGTACCTGGTGCACTCTCTTTTCTTTCTAATGTTAAGTACACCCATTACCTATATTCAACCCAGTCAAGCGTAGTCCTGGTAAACAAGGATTTCAAGCCTGAGCAGCCAGTTAGCGCCACTTTGATCAGGGTTGACAACGCCTACGAGAGCCTGGCCAAACTCATGTCACTGTACGCATCCATGAAACCCGGCCGTACAGGCATCAGCTCGCTGGCATCGGTATCGGACAAGGCAAAAATAGGCCAGAACGTATACATAGGTCCATTCTCGGTCATAGAGGATGGTGCCGTGATAGGCGACAACACCCAGATTTACCCTCACGTAATTGTAGGCGAAGGCGCAAGCGTTGGTGCCGGCTGTATCCTTTATCCTCATGTAACCATCTACTACGGATGCAAGATAGGCAACCGTTGCACTTTGCATGCAGGCAGCGTTATCGGTGCCGACGGATTTGGTTTTGCCCCCACGCAAAACGGCTACAACAAGATTCCGCAGATAGGAATTGTAGAAGTGGAGGATGACGTAGAAATAGGCGCCAACACCTGCATTGACCGTTCCACCATGGGCCGGACCATTGTCCACAAGGGCGTAAAACTTGACAATCTCGTTCAGATTGCCCACAACGTGGAGATTGGCGAGAACACCGTCATGTCGGCCCAGACAGGTGTAGCCGGATCAAGCAAGGTTGGTTCATGGTGCATGGTTGGAGGTCAGGTAGGCATTTCGGGCCACCTCACCATAGGAAACAAGGTCAATGTAGGAGCACAGACCGGTATCATAAGCAATATAGCTGACGGCGAAGGAGTAATGGGATATCCATCAATAGGATACCGCAACTTTCTGCGCTCATCACTGTTATTCAGGGATCTTCCTGAAATGAGCAAGACCGTAAGCCAACTCAAAAAAGAAATAGAAGAACTCAAAGCCCAGCTTGCAAGCAAGTAAAGCTTTAAGATATACATCGTAACATGTACAAACAAAAGACTTTAAAGAGTAGTTTCTCACTTAGCGGCAAGGGACTTCACACTGGTCTTGACCTGACCGTGACATTCAATCCAGCTCCAGCCGACTACGGATATAAGATACAGAGAACCGACCTTGACAGCCAGCCCATAATAGAGGCTTATGCCGAGAACGTTCGTGAAACCCAACGCGGAACCGTGCTGTTTAAAGGCAATGTCAAGGTCAGCACCGTAGAACATGGTCTGGCCGCCCTCTATGCCGCAGGAATTGACAACTGCCATATTGAGGTGAACGGCCCCGAATTCCCAATACTTGACGGCAGCGCCATTGAGTACGTGGAAAACATCCAGAAGGTTGGAATAAAAGAATTGGACGCACTTAAGGACTTTTATGTTGTCAAGAACAAGATTGAAGTCAAGGACGAGAGTACCGGTTCGTCCATAATCCTGCTCCCGGACAACGAGTTCAGTGTAAACGTACTTATTTCGTACGAGTCCAAGATACTGTACAACCAGTACGCTTCGCTCGATGACATGCGTGATTTCCCCACCGAGATAGCCAAAAGCCGCACATTTGTATTTGTACGTGAAATTGAGCCTCTGCTTGGTGTTGGACTTATCAAGGGTGGCGACCTGGACAACGCTATAGTAATATATGAGCGCGAGATGCCTCAGGATAGGTATGACAAGATATGCGAGATAATGGGTGTTCCCACAATGGATGCCACCAAGCTGGGTTACATCATGCACAAGCCCTTGCAGTGGGACAACGAGCCCGCCCGTCATAAACTGCTTGACATTATTGGTGACCTTGCCCTGGTTGGCAAACCCATCAAGGGCCGCATCATTGCCACCCGTCCCGGACACACCATCAACAACAAGTTTGCCCGCATTCTGCGCAAGAACATAATACTGAACGATGTTCAGGCTCCTGCATATGACCCGTCCATACCACCTGTAATGAACCTGCAGCAGATCCAGGCAGTAATGCCTCACCGGTTCCCCATGCAGCTTCTGGACAAGGTCATAGCACTTACAGACCTTTATGCCGAGGGTGTCAAGAACGTGACCAACAACGAGTTCTTCTTTCTGGGACACTTCCCGGAACATCCAATCATGCCCGGCGTGCTCATTATTGAGGCCATGGCACAATTGGGAGGAACACTAGCACTTCAGTACACCGACGAACCCAAGGAATACGAGGCCATGTTCGTAAAGATAGACAACACCCGTTTCCGTCAGGCGGTAGTACCCGGCGACACCCTTCTTATGCGTGTCGTAAGAACCGCGCCCATACGTCATAACATATTATCAATCAAAGGATACGCCTTTGTAGCCGACAAATTGGTTGCAGAGTCAGAATTCATGGTTCAAATTGTAAAAAGAGATAACTGATGATTAGCCCGTTAGCATATGTTGACCCCTCAGCCCAGATAGGCGAGAATGTTGAAATAGGCCCGTTCTGTTTCATTGACAAGAACGTGGTGATAGGAAACGACAATGTCCTTATGCCTCACGTGAACGTCATGTACGGTTCCCGTATAGGCAACGGCAACACCATTCACCCCGGAGCCGTCATTGGAGGCATACCTCAGGACCTGAAATTTGTTGGCGAGGATACTATTGCCCAGATAGGCGATAACAACAAGATACGTGAAAACGTAACCATTAACCGTGGTACCGCATCAAAAGGCAAGACTGTTGTAGGTAACAACAACCTCCTTATGGAGAACATGCATGTAGCACATGACTGCGTTATAGGAAACAACTGCATACTTGGCAACAGCACCAAGATTGCCGGCGAAGTTGTAATTGACGATTTTGCCATCCTGAGCGCCTGCGTCCTTATACATCAGTTCTGCCATGTTGGAGGACATGTAATGATTCAAGGCGGATCCGGCTGCAGCAAGGATATACCTCCCTACATAATAGGCGGCCGTCATCCATTGGTTTATGCTGGCCTTAATATTGTAGGACTGCGCCGTCGCGGGTTTGCCGAGGATACCATCGAGGCCATTCACAACGCATACCGCACCCTTTATCAGAACGGACTTAACGTAAGCCAGGCTATAGCTGCCCTAAAGGAAGACCCCATTTCAAAGTATCCCGAGGTGCAGTACATAATCAGGTTTGTGGAGAGTTCAGAGAGAGGAATTGTTAGAGACTGATTTTAAAAGAAAAAGCTATGATATACAGATTCATTTTCATTTCCGATGAGGTCGATGACTTTTATCGTGAAATCCAGATCAGTTCATCTGCATCGTTCCTGGATTTCAGCAATGCCATTCTAAAATCTGTAGGATACCCCGATGACCAGATGACATCGTTCTTTATCTGCGAGGACAACTGGGAAAAACGTGAAGAGATTACGCGCGAGGAGATGAGTACAAGCTCCGAAGTGGATAATTTTGTCATGGCCGATACCCCGCTTGACGAACTGATTGAGGACGAAAAACAGCGCTTGATATATGTGTTCGACCCTTTAACCGAACGATGCTTTTTTATTGAATTAAAGGAGATTATAACAGGCAAGACTCTTAAAGAGGCCGTATGTACCGCAAGTCAGGGCAATCCTCCCAAACAGACTGTCGATTTTGATGAGGTAGCCAAAGCCAATCCAGTCCTTGACGTTGACGAAAACTTTTATGGCGACGAAGGATTCGATTCCGATGAGCTTGACGAGGAGGGATTCGGCATGGAAGGCGGCGAAGGAGGAGGCACTGTCAGCCTGGATTCCATTGACGACCTTTATTAAGTGAAGAGCTTAGTCATCATATTAGGACCAACCGGCGTGGGAAAGACAGAATTGTGCCTGACCCTCGCCGGTTTGTTTCATTCACCCATCATTTCGGCCGACTCAAGGCAGATGTATGCCGACATTCCCATATGTACGGCGGCGCCAACCCAAGCCGAAAAAGAGAAAGTGGAGCATTACCTGGTTGGGAACCTTGAAATTGATGACTATTACAGTGCCGCAAGGTACGAAGAAGATGTACTGGCGCTAGCGGATAGGCTATTCGCATCCCATGACATACTACTCGTCACAGGTGGGTCAATGATGTACATAGATGCCCTGTGCTATGGTATAGACCAGATTCCCACCATTCCGGATGACATACGCAAGCCACTTTTGGAGCGTTATGAGAGCCAAGGATTGGACAATCTGGTACAGGAACTCAAACTGCTTGATCCAACCTACTACAAACAGGTGGATCGCCGCAATCCTAAGCGCGTTTTGCACGCTTTGGAGGTATGTTACCTGACCGGACACCCCTACTCTGACCTGCGCAAAGGACACAAGGCGGACCGTCCGTTCAACATAGTACGCATCGGTCTTACCCGTCCGCGTGAAGAGCTGTATGAACGGATAAACCGGCGCGTTGACAAGATGATTCAGAACGGTCTGATTGACGAGGCGCGACGAATGTACCCGCTCAAGGGTCTCAACTCGCTCAATACCGTGGGCATGAAAGAGTTGTTCAACTGGATGGACGGTGCACTTACCCCGGAGGGCAAGCCCTGGACTCTGGAATTTGCCATTGACAAGATCAAACAGAACACCCGCATCTATTCACGCAAGCAGATGACATGGTTTAAACGCGACCCGGAAACACGTTGGTTTAACCCCGATGACGTTCAGTCTATAATTGATTATATAAAGGACAAGACATGCTGATAAGACTATACGAAAAGAATCCAAGCCAGCGCGATATAGACCGCGTTCTGGACATCCTGAACGGAGGAGGCGTAATTGTATTCCCCACCGATACGGCGTACGCACTTGGCTGCCACGCCTTAAAGGAACGCCCTATAGAACGTATCTGCAAGATAAAGGGCATGAACCCTCAAAAGCACCGTTTCTCCATAGTGTGCTATGACCTGAGCGACATAAGTCAGTATGTCCAGATAGACAACGCCACTTTCAAGACAATGAAACGCAACCTGCCCGGCCCGTTCACCTTTGTACTGCGTGCCGGCAGCCGTCTGCCCAAGATATTCAGCAACCGCAAGGAGGTTGGAATACGCGTCCCAGACAACGATATAACACGCGAGATATGCCGCCAACTGGGCGCTCCCCTGCTCTCCACCACCGTTCCTTACGATGAGTCCGATGATATAGGCTACCTTACCGATCCGGAACTCATTGACGAACGTCTGGGCGATGATGTGGATCTTGTAATAAACGGAGGACCTGGAGGGTTTGAGTACTCCACCGTTGTTTATTGCGTAGATGGTGACCAGGAGATAATACGTCAGGGAAAAGGAGTCCTTGACGAGTGATTCTTACATCAACAATAATAGAATAACATACAGATTATGAAGAAGATATTACTTATAGCCTTAACTACTATATTAAGTGTGTCAGTTTCGGCCCAGAACAAAAAAATCACTCTGTCCACTGTGTTGGACGGTACTTTTTCGGCAAGCGGTGCCTCATCGGTCACACCTATGGCCGATGGTGAACATTACCTGTCAAGCCAGAACGGACAACTCATTCTGCAATATTCATTCAAGACCGGTCAGGTTACTGACACCATTCTTAATCTGAATTCGGTCAGAGGTGAACAACTGCCGGCTTTTGACAGCTTTATCCTCTCTCCGACCGAGGATATCATACTGTTGCAAACCAATACCAGCAGGATATTCCGCCGTTCATTTAAGGCAAACTATTACATATTTACCATACGCAACAACAAGATTGACCCGCTCACGTCAAATGGTCCCATACAGGTTCCGTCATTCTCGCCCGATGGCCATAACATTGCATTTGTTCGCGACAATAACATATTCATAGTCAAACTGTTATTTAATAATGCCGAAGTACAGGTAACTAAGGACGGACAGATTGGAAAGATCCGGAACGGCATCCCTGACTGGGCATACGAGGAAGAGTTCGGCCTGGTTCGCGCCTATGAGTTCAGCGCCGACAGCCGCATGCTGGCCTGGATTCGCTTTGACGAGTCAAACGTGGACAGTTTCAACCTGCCATTCTACCTTACCTACCCCGACCGCAACTCCTACTCTCAGGAACTGCTTTCATACAGGCCGCAGCAGTATCCGACCGCAGGAGCCGCAAACTCAAAGGTATCGGTCCACTCATTTGATATAAAGAGCTCCGTAATACGCGATATGAACCTTAAGCTGGACAGCACCAGCTATATTCCGCGCATCAAGTTCATAGAGAACGATGACAACAGCCTGTTCATCTTTACTCTGAACCGCCGCCAGAACAAACTGGAGATATATTCGGCCAATCCACGCTCAACACTCTGCACACTTACTCTGCGTCAGGAGGACGAGCGTTACATTGATGATTTTGAATATATGGATACCAAATTCTACGGCAATCAGTTCATCATGCAGAGTGAGCGTGACGGACACCGTCATCTTTACCTATATAACCTGAACGGACAGCTCAAACGCCAGATAACCAAGGGCAATTTTGATGTTCTGGCTCTGCACGGCTTTGATGCCAAGACCGGTACCGCATTCTATGAGAGCAACGAATCAGGCATGTATGAGTGCGCTGTCTGGAAGATTGACAGCAAGGGCAAAAAGACCATACTCACACCTCAAAAGGGTACAAGTCACGCCCGTTTCAGCGCTGACTACAAATACTTTATCAACTCCTGGTCCGATATGAACACCCCTACCCGCGTATCGGTCATAACCGATGCAGGCAAGACTCTCCGTACAATTGAGGATAATCAGGATGTTGCAACTGCAGCACTGGAATACGGTCTTCCACGCAAGGAATCGTTCTCATTCAAGACTGTCGATGGCACTACCCTCTACGGCTGGATGGTCATGCCTGCAAACGTCAACGAATCAAATCCCTGCCCCGTTATCCTGTATCAGTATAGCGGTCCTGGCTCAAACGAACTGCTTAACGAATGGGGCGCAGGTTTCTATCCCGGAGCGGCCTTTGAGGCTCTTTTAACTACTAAAGGATACGCTGTTGCAGTTGTTGACGGTCGAGGCACAGGCCGCCGTGGAGCCGATTTCAAAAAGCAGACCTACAAGCATCTGGGCGTAATGGAAAGCCAGGACCAGGTGGCTGCTGCCAAATATCTGGGTTCCCTGCCCTATATTGATGCTGAGCGCATTGCAATCTGGGGCTGGAGCTACGGCGGTTACAATACACTTATGTCTATGAGCGAGGGCACGCCGGTATTCAAATGCGGCGTAGCGGTTGCTCCTGTAACAGACTGGCGTTACTATGATGCTCCCTACACCGAGCGTTTCATGCAGCAGCCCAAGGAGAATGCCGACGGCTATCATGATGCATCGGCCATTGACCGCATAAACAAGCTTCATGGCCGCCTGCTCATTGTTCACGGCTTGGATGATGACAACGTGTTCTTTAGCAACACCGCCTCTTACATCGAGGCCCTGATTAACGCAGGAGTTGATTTCGATATGCAGGTCTACCCTGGTAAGGAACACAGTATCACTGGGTACTCTCATCGCAAGCACCTGTTTACCCGCATACTAAGGTTCTTTGAGGAGAATCTTTAAGCACCGCCGGACTATCCCTCTCAGGGAGACGACGTTCCGTGGCTACTCCGGCCCTCTCCAGACCCTAAACGTCGAACTCCTCCTTATTCGACCCCTTTGGGGCCGAAACGTTCGTCAAACATGCGCCGTTCTTAACGGGATCTTCCGGGGGCCTACGCTTACGCCACTACACTGACGCTCCCCGAGAGGGATAGTCCGGCTACTGCAAATGGAGATATTTGCTGATACCGATATACCAAAAATTCTGTGCACCTAGGAGGATTATCGCCTAAGGAGACCTTTAATAATTACTTGTAAATAAGAAAAATACAAGGTATCTTTTCAAGTGTAGGAAGTTTGCCGTTCCACTCCTTAATCGTGTGGGTTTTGATGTATTCGTCTTTTGTGGTTAAGCCCGCGGCGATGCAGAGATGAGTTTGGGGACGACAGGCTTTTAGGATGTCGGCCAGCATTTTGGCGTTGCGGTACGGGGTTTCTATGAAAAGTTGGGTTTGATTCTCGGTGTAGGCTCGCTGCTCAAAGCGTTTTAGGGTTTTTATGCGCTCATCGGGCTCTATGGGGAGGTAGCCGTTAAAAGCGAAACTCTGACCGTTGAATCCCGATCCCATTACTGCGAGGATTATGCTTGAGGGGCCTACCAGAGGCACTACTTTGAGGCCTTTGCGCTGGGCTATGGCCACTACATCGGCCCCGGGATCGGCTACGGCGGGGCATCCGGCTTCTGAGATAACGCCCATGGGGCTGCCCTCTTCCAATGGTTTTAGCATTCCGGATATCTCATCGGGCTTGGTATGCTTGTTCAGGGTGTAGAACGTGAGCTGGTCTATGTCTATGCTTCGGTCCACCTGTTTAAGGAAACGGCGGGCGGTGCGGACATCTTCCACAATGAAATGGCGTATGCCCATGATTATCTCATGATTGTATGCGGGAAGCACCTGCTCCACCGGGGTCTCACCCAAAAGATTGGGAATTAGGTATAAAGCGGGAATCATGATGCTAAGGTAGCGCATTTTGCATTATCTTCGCACTACATTCAGCAAATAATGGAACAGAACAGCGGATTCGTACTCAAAATAACTGACGGCGTGGCTTGTACGCCCAAGTACCGTCTAGACTCCCCTATCAACATTTGCCTGGCACCCGGCCAACAGACAGCAATTGTGGGGCCAAATGGTGCGGGCAAAACCCTGCTTGTAAACACCCTGCTGCGCCAATATCCGCTTATGAACAACCGTGAGGTGGAATACGGCAGCGGCATAAGTGGAGCCGATATCCGCAACATTACGTTCCGTGACAGTTACGGCAGTGCCGATGCCACCTACTTTTACCAGCAACGCTGGAACATGACTGAGATGGGTGAATCGGCCATTGTGCATGACGCTTTCCCCGATATCAAAGATCCGGTGTGGAAAGAGCGCCTGCACACTCTGTTTGCGCTACCATCAATCTGGGACAAGCAGCTTGTAACCCTCTCCAGCGGCGAGATGCGCAAGTACCAGCTGGCCCGTGCCCTGGCCGTACGCCCCAAGATGGTGATAATAGACAGCCCGTTCATAGGTCTGGATGTCCAGACACGCGATATGCTGTGCCGTCTGCTTGAGAACCTTATCAGCGAATGGAGGATACAGATAGTGCTGGTGGTGGCACGACGTGAGGATATACCGCAGTTCATTACGCATATAATAGAGGTAAAAGACCGCCGCTGTACCGGTGTAATGCCCATTGAGGAGTATCTGGCACAGCCGCTTGATCCACTCCCCCAGCCTCTTCTGCCGCAAGAGACGGTAGAGTTGATGCACAACCTCCCAGAGAACGGAATGCAGTCCGATGAGATTGTACGCTGCAATCAGGTAACCCTGCAATACGAGAACCGCCGCATACTGGGCCCTCTTGACTGGACCATCCGCAAAGGTGAACACTGGGCGCTCCTAGGACCTAACGGAAGCGGTAAATCTGCCCTTCTGAGTATGGTTTATGCCGATAATCCGCAGTCATACGCCTGTGACATAGCCCTATTTGGCCGTCCTCGCGGTACAGGTGAAAGCATTTGGGAGATAAAAAAACACATAGGATACGTATCTCCTGAGATGCACCGCTCATACTGCCGCCGCTATCCGGCCATCGACATAGTGGCTTCGGGCCTGCACGACACCATCGGTTTGTATAAAAAAATTACTGTCCAAGAAAGAGAGTCATGCCGCGTCTGGATGAAGATATTCGGCATAGAAGAACTGGAAGACCGGGATTTCCTGGAACTCTCCAGCGGAGAGCAGCGCATGATCCTGCTGGCCCGCGCGTTCGTAAAGAACCCATCCCTACTCATCCTTGACGAACCGCTCCACGGACTGGACCGCCGGCGCCGCACCTTGGTAATGGAAATAATAAAGGCCTTCTGCGCCAACCCGCAAAAGACCCTAATCATAGTAACCCACTACCCTGAGGAACTCCCCCACACCATCGACCACACCCTCACGCTAGTTCGTCAGCACTAGGGGCACAAAGGGGACGGTTCTTTTCGGGCCAAAGGGGACGGTTCCGTTTGGCACTGCCACTGAGAATCCTTATTTCACAAAAAGTATTAGTAATAAGAGCTTGAGCGCCAACTCGGTGGATGGGATGAACTTGCCGTTCTCAATAGCGAATATCGTCTGGCGTGACACACCAATGGCGTTTGCCAGATCCTGCTGCGAAATCCTGAGGATTGCCCTCTCCACACGTATATTATTCTTCATCGTTACTCTCCTTTAAGTTATTTGACAACACCTTTCTCAACACCAGTGCATATACCACCGACAGACCAGGAATCCACGTCAACCATAACAACAACTGTCCACTTATATGAGAATACAGATAATAACCGTGATTTTCTATTGTAGGCTGTTCAATAACACTGTACAAATGCCTACCGGCAATGTTCAGTACTTCAAACAATGAGAGCAATGCATAAGCGATTACAAATATGACCAGCAGACGCACTCTTATATGCCGTATGAACTCATCCTCCTGCTCTTCCCTGGAAAGACATACCATAAAGACTCCTGTATATGCCATTAGCGGCAGAATCAGACATACCAACAAGTACAACTTGACCAGCCACAGCATCTTTCCATACCAACACAACACGTTCACATACTTGTTAATCAGGATTGTTACCAACACTAACACAATAGAAATCCCAAGTAACCACCATCCAGTCTTTTTATATCGGTTCTGAAGCAGCAACGACGAATAAACTGTTCCACAACCAATGCGCTTAAGGATCTTTACCAAAACTATGTATAACAGTTCCAGGTTAGCAGCATACCTGAAATAACCTAAGATACCGAGTAAAGAATACAGAATAGGATTATTCCCGAGAAAAAAACCGTCACCCTCACCTTTCATCATAGATATAGTCTGTATAGTTGTATACCTGTGAAAACGCCAGCCTATTATTTCAGCTATACCGCATGACACTATAAGTATCATCACTGAAATTGTCAATGCCCGATAACGTACCGTCGTTACATACTCATCCTCTGTGCGTTCCTGAGAGAAGCATGTCACCAGCAGGAAAGTGTTCCCCAGTACCAATACCGCCATTTCTGCGTACGCGTACCAAATTTCACCCTCATACTGTTTAAGAACTGTGTATTGAATCACTTCGCATGCAAACATAACTGCGAACACCACAAGACCAATAACCTGCCACTTATGCGGTAAGAGCGTAAGATGTTTCTTATAATCTCTCATAATTGTAAAGTTTAACGCAACAAAAGTAAAGCGCACTTTACAATTTTCCAAGCAAAATTTACACTTTAACAAAAATTATGACGCAAAGGGGTCGTTTCTCAATGCGCTCTATACACTCTCAAATAATTCAAACGTTTGATGATTCTATAGCGCAGCAACGCTTGCGGTACAACCTTATAAAGCAGAAACATAACGCCAGCGCTGCAATTACAGCAAGTATGGTCCAGATAAGGGTTGTCTGATCATCGCCTGCAGCCGGTCCGTTCAGGAAATTGCCCGATGCATGCAAAGTGTCAATTACGCCGTTCCGGTTTGATATGGTATCGGCCACACCATTATTCATCAATGTATCGAACGATGCAGAATCAGGCGTGGATTGAACGTTAAAGACTGAGTCTGAAAAAACTGTGTCAGGTTTTGCCTTCTGAAAAAAATCGGGAACCCTGAAATCAACTCTATTACGACGCCGTTGTATGTTTGCCCTTTCCCAATCTTCTAACCTGCCCCAATCTTCAGGAGAGATGATTATATCCAAGAAATGAAGCATAATGTATTATAATATAATTAGTTAATAATTCATCATCAACAAATAGGAACAGACAGTCGTTCCAAGTAAACCTGAAAGGAAACTCACCGCATTACATAGAAAGCTGTAAACCACCGCTTTCTTTATATCCCTTATAAAAATGAGATACCACAGAGCCTCCACAATGAACACCAGCAGTTCACCAATCAGAATAACCTTTGTGCTGTAACCTACGCGCATGACATACAGGTTCAGCGGCACATTGGTTAAGACGTTTATCACAACTGACAGGGCAAGCACCTTACCCCTGCGCTCCATAAGCAGCCACAGCACGCCCAGTTCAATCAGAACCGTAAGTGTTAGAGCTATAAGCAACTGTCCTGTCATAACCTTATCAATTAAGTATTGTTGCTATCAGGTAACCGGGTATAAGTGATGCCGCTAGCAGCCCGAAAGCAAGTCCCTCACGCCCCTTTAGCATCACATTTGCCCAGTAGAGAGTGATAGGCATTGTGCAGTTCACCATAAAAAGCCCCGCAAGGGCAATGCCTATGTGGTTACCTTTGGCTACAAGGCAGACTGTAACACCCGCAACCAGAAGAATGACGGACGTAACCATCCCCATCCATTTTACCAGCCATCCGCCAGCCATCTTACCCATCATGGTCAATGCTCCAACCAGGAGAACCACCATTGGAGTCTTGTCAATCACTCCTGTAAAGGATTCACCCATGAATGAACGTCCGGCCACAATAAGCATAATCAGGATCAGGACCGCCCAGACCAACATTTTTGGGTACGCTTTGCTTTCACTGTCAATCTCTGTTGTATCAATAGGCTGTGCGGTATCAATCCGCAGATAAACCAAAGCCAGGATGCATATACCAATCAGTAGGCAGAGCATCAGCGCCCGTGACAGGAATACAGACCCCACGGCAAGCCCGAACGCTCCGGTAGATACAAACACACCAAGAGCCCTGATGTCATTACCGGTCCTGACGGCAGTCTCTTTCCCGCCCCACACGTGAAACAGGGAGTTGCCCATACCCAACAGCACCGATAACACCACAAGCAGGAACACAGATGATGCAGAATTGCGTGAAACAATACCGATGGTTTCCACAACCGCAAGAATCAACAATACAATTGAGGCCAGCAATATCCAGTGACGCCGCTTGGCTCTATCGGCCAGCATACCCGTAAGCGGTTGGGTTAGAAAAGCCAGCACGTTATACACAACAAAGTATCTGAGCAGTTCCGATACCCCTGCAGTCGCCAAATACATACAGCAAAGACACAGCCCGTCAACACAGAAATGAAGTGCCGCCGCCAATCCCGTAAGAACTACCGTATTACCGGAATGAGTCTTTATCAGCATGTATGCTTTTATTCGTCTCATATACAATCCTTTTATATACATTATAGCGTCTTGACCTGATAGTTAATACCTTTCATAACCATATCAGTTTTTCATTCCATTAAAATAGGTGACTGAACTCTGTACAAAAATAGTTCTCATATTTACATTTTTCAAAGATCGGGCGTTGCAATCCCGTTGCAATCTCGCCAAAGTGTCCCACAGTCACCACGTCCAGGTAAGTCTTGACAGATATGAGTGTGGGACACGAGCTTATCTTGAGGGTATGTAACACAGTGAGAGCCGCTACAGAACTTGTGGCGGGGAGTGTTGTGGGACACTTTGGCGGCGGGAAGACTGATGAGCGGAAGCTGACGGCAAACTACCCGATAAGTGACGAGTATGTTTTCTGACGTTTTATGTAGTAGCGCCAGAGCAGGCTGAAGTTTACGCGCTCGGGGATGGTATCGGTCGATGACTCCTCCAGGTTCTCGCGGCGGCTGTCTGCAAACTCCGGCTTAATGCGGCGGAACTCACGGCGGGCACGCAGCACGGCCTTGAAATCGCCCCAGTGAAATTTACACAGGAACATAATGGCGGCCAGAATATCCAGCCAGAAACGTACGCGCATCACCTTGCTTAACTCACTCTCCGGCAGGTTCTTGTAGAGCATCAGCAGATTGTTCCTGAAATTAAGGAATGTCTTGTACGGATTTGATTTGTTGAGCGTAGCACCACCAACATGATAAACTACACTCTCCGGAATGCACACTATACCACGGTTACGGCTGCGAATACGCCAGCAAAGGTCAATTTCCTCCTGATGTGCAAAGAATCGGTCATCAAGACCTCCTGCAGCCCAATAATCGGCACTACGTACCATCAGACAGGCACCTGTTGCCCAGAATACCGGTGCAATGGTGTCATACTGTCCTTCATCCTTCTCGACAGTCTCAAAAGCACGGCCACGGCAAAACAGATAACCCCATCTGTCCATATATCCGCCAGCACCTCCAGCATACTCAAACATCTCGGGATTCTTAAAATCCCGCAGTTTGGGCTGGCATGCGGCCACCTCGGGATGCACATCCATATAGCTTACAAGCGGAACCAGCCAGTCCTCTGACACCTCCACATCGGAATTAAGCAGTATATAATACTCCGCTTCGACTTGACGGAGAGCCATATTGTAACCCTTTGCAAATCCCCAGTTCTTTTCCAGACGGATAAGAGGGACCTGCGGGAACTCACGCTGCATCATCTCCATGGAGTCATCCTTGGAATCATTATCGGCAACAATCACCTGCGTGCCCTCCATATTGGAATACTTGAGCAGCGTAGGCATGTAACGCTTAAGCATTGCGCTACCGTTCCAGTTCAATATGACAATTGCAATCTTCATATCACTCAATCAATGTGGCAGTTAATGCATCACCCGCGGCATTCAGTCCGCCCAGACGCACTTTTACAAGAGTATTTTCCCTAACCTTGTCCGAATCAAGCTCCACCCGGATATAATTATCGGTAAATCCGTGAGCAGGCAGACCACGTTTGGGACGCTCCACCAGCACAGACGCTTCACGGCCGATATGAGACTCGTAGAAAGCCCTTGTCTTACGGTCCGATAACTCCAGCAGACGCTGGCTGCGCTCATGTTTGGTCTGAGGTGACACCTTATATGGAATCTTCAAAGCAGCGGTACCCGGACGCTCCGAATAGCTAAACACATGCAGTTGTGTCACATCCAGCCCCTCAATAAAACGGAAGGCATCCTCAAACAGTTCATCAGTCTCTCCGCGCATACCCACTATCACATCCACGCCTATGAACGCGTCAGGCATCACGCTCTTTATTCGAGCCACTTTTGCCGCAAAAAGCTCACGCTCATAACGGCGGTGCATAAGCTTGAGCACCTCATTAGAGCCACTCTGCAAGGGAATATGGAAATGCGGCATGAACGCTCTGGAACCAGCCACAAAATCAATCACCTCATCAGTCAGCAGATTGGGCTCAATAGACGATATACGGTAACGGGCAATATCCTCAACCTTATCCAATTCACGTATCAGGTCAATGAACTTCTCACCTGTACTCTTGCCAAAATCACCAATATTCACACCGGTTATGACAATCTCGCGACCTCCCTCCTGTCCGGCCTGACGTGCCTGTTCCACCAGACTATCAACCGATGGATTACGGCTGTGTCCGCGTGCATATGCCACGGTGCAGTAAGTGCAGTAATAATCACAGCCATCCTGAACCTTCAGGAAGAAACGTGTACGATCGCCGCGTGAGCATGACGGAACAAAGTTCTTGATATCATTTGTACCTACGGTCCTGGATATTCCATGGTCACGCTTTTGGAGTCCGTTAAGATTCTCCAGCACGTTACCCTTCTGATCCTGTCCCAGTACGATATCCACGCCGGGAATATCGGCCACCGTATCAGGTCGGAGTTGACCGTAGCATCCGGTCACCACGATATATGCATCGGGATTCTCGCGTACAATCTTATGGATAGCCTGACGGCACTTCTTATCGGCCACCTCCGTAACCGAGCAGGTATTGATAACGCAGATATCGGCCTTCTCGCCACGAGCAGCCTTATGCGCTCCAGCCTCAATAAGCTGACGCATAATGGTCGATGTCTCCGAGAAGTTAAGCTTGCATCCCAGAGTAAAGAAAGAAGCGCTCTTACCTACAAGTGAATTATGACTACCCATCAGGCTTTTAAAATACACCGCGAATTTAGCAAATAATTCCGTTTGCCATATAACATTGAAGGATGACCTTTAGGGCCATCCTTCAACTATTTTGTCATATAACTGATTACTCAGCCTCGGCTACAACCTCAAAAGCAACCTCAGCCTTAACCTCCTTGTGAAGGTTAACGGTAGCGGTGTACTCGCCAATAGCCTTAACGGTCTCGGCAACGATTGCCTTGCGGTCAATCTCAAAGCCCTTAGCAGCAAGAGCCTCAGCAACCTGAGCAGCACCTACGCCACCAAAGATTGTGCCATCCTCGTTAACCTTAGCACTGATGCTAACCTTAACGCCGTTCAACTTAGCTGCCAGAGCCTCGGCATCGGCCTTGATCTTAGCCAGCTTGTGAGCGCGCTGACGCTCGTTCTCTGCCAGAACCTTCTTGGCTGACTCTGTAGCGATGACAGCCTTGCCCTGGGGAATCAGATAGTTACGGCCATAGCCGTCCTTAACCTTTACTATATCGTTCTTGTATCCAAGATTAACAATATCTTCCTTAAGTATAATCTCCATAGTCTTTCTGTTCTTTAAAGATTATTACTTCATCATATCGGTTACGTAAGGCAGAAGAGCCAAGTGACGTGCTCTCTTTACAGCCTGAGCCACGCGACGCTGGAACTTGAGTGAAGTACCGGTAATGCGACGGGGCAGAAGCTTACCCTGCTCGTTAAGGAAACGCTTAAGGAATTCGGGATCCTTATAGTCGATATACTTGATACCTGCCTTCTTGAAACGGCAATATTTCTTCTTCTTGATATCCTGGGTCTGAGGTGCCAGATATCTGATTTCTGATGTCTGCTCTGCCATGATTATGCCTCCTCTTGTTTAGACTGTCTAAGACTTCTTCTCTTTGCTGCGTACTCAGCTGCGTACTTGTCCTGCTTGATGGTCAGGAAACGGATAACGCGCTCGTCACGACGGAAGTTAACTTCCAGCTTCTCTACAACTGTAGGCTCAGCATTGAACTCGATAAACTCATAGAAGCCGGTTGACTTCTTTTCAATAGGATAGGCCAGCTTACGCATACCCCAATTCTCTTCATTGACAATCTCTGCGCCTTCGGCAGTAAGAATGCCCTTGAATTTCTCTACCGCTTCCTTCATCTGAACATCAGATAAAACGGGAGTCAAAATGAAAACGGTTTCGTACTGATTCATTCATTTGTTTTTAATTAAATAATAACTAGTGTTTGCAAAATGCGGATGCAAAGGTACAAATATTTTTGACTCAGCAATCATTTAACCATGATAAAATCACTTATTTGAGCCTCATTTGTCGGCCACTAAACATCTGTCAGTCATTTTTAAAGTTCCTAAACACATCTGGGCTTATAAAAAAACGCGTATTGTTTCATTTTTCGGATAAAAACCATTTATTTTGCAGTCAAAGTCCGAAAAACAAATAAAATAACAATAAAAATGAACAGCTTTTTAAAGTATTTGGGAGCAATCCTGGTAGCCATAGGCGCTATTGTACTGATTTGCAGTTATCAACTTGGCTGGAACAGCTACAATGGTGTCCAGATTGGATCTATGGCCCTCATGATTGTAGGTCTTCTGCTCTACATCTTCCTGGGCAAGAAAGGATAAAAATCAACTCCAAAAAAAATGAGGTGGAACCCACAAGGTCCCACCTCTTTTTTATCCCCATTAGCTCAAAAAAAAAGCGCCTCAGATTGAAAATCTGAAGCGCTTTCAAAGACGGCAGCGACCTACTCTCCCACTTGCGCAGTACCATCGGCGTGAACGGGCTTAACTTCTCTGTTCGGAATGGGAAGAGGTGGAACCCCGCCACT
>CACWIN010000012.1 GCA_902760965.1 uncultured Bacteroidales bacterium
TCATTCTTAGCCATGAACTTCTGCAGGGCTGTAACCACCTCACTGCAGTAGCTGGGGTTACCCGGACCGTCCGATATCACCAGACCGTCCATCTTTATCTTTGAGTAGTTATAGTTCCAGGGCACACGAACCACCTTGAGGTCCTCATTTATGAGACAGCGCACCACACCTGCCTTGACACCGCAATCTACCAGAACCACTGTCTTGGAACCGCCCTCATTATATGTTACAGGCTCCTTGACCGATACCTCCGGGAGCAGATTTGTATATGCATACTCCTCAGGTTTCTGCTTACCGTCAAAAAGTATCTTGGCGGTCATGCTGCCGTGGTTGCGGATGTGCTTGGTAAGCTCACGGGTATCAACGCCCTCTATGCCAACCACCTTTTCACGCTTCATCCAATCCTCAAGTGACTCCTTGGCGTTCCAGTGGCTGTAGAAATCACTCTTGTCACTTACAATCAGGGCGCGGGCCTGTGCGTGCTCGCTCTCGGCGTTGGTAGGAAGCCCGTTCTCATCGGCACTCATGGGCTGAATGCCGTAGTTTCCTATCACCGGATAGGTCATAACAATGAGCTGTCCGCGTGATGCGGGCTCAGTCAGGATCTCAGGATAACCGGCCATTGCGGTATTGAACACAAGCTCGCCGCTGACCGGCTGCCCGTATCCGAATGATTCACCCTTAAAAGAGGTGCCATCGGCCAAAATCAGTGATACTGTCATTTTCTCTATTATTGTTGTTAAACTCTTCTCTAACCTACTGTAAAAAAAAGGAGAAACTGTAAAAAACAATTCCTCCTTCTAAAAAATATATCTCTTGGAAACATTATCTCCACCGGTATGCTTATGCTTTGGTGAACAGTCAATATTTCCTTTTTTTCTTAACATGCCGCAAAGGTACTGCTTTTTCCTCAATCACCGAAAACATAATGAATAAGTTTTCAACAATCGCAGTATTAAATATTGTTATGCTGTATATTCATGCACCGCCGGACTATCCCCTTTGGGGACACACCGTTACGTGGCTACTCCGCCCTCCTACGGACCCTAAACGTCGAACTCGGCATTTTTAGTCCCCTACGGGGCCTAACATGCCTCAAACATGCGCCGTTCTTTACGGGATCCTCCAGAGGGCTACGCTTAACGCCACTTCACTAATGGTCCCCAAAGGGGATAGTCCGGCTCCTGCAAAGGGGAACAGCCCCACCGTTTCATGAATTGTGGTGGAGCTGCCAGTCAATTATTGTTTGTATTCAAATGAATATACTATATCATTAGTGCCCACAATCCTGCCGGTGGATTCATCCTTTTCTGTACCTCTTATGACATTTGAATGCGGACGTAATTGATAATTCTCCTCTTTACCTTTAGTACCCGGACCATCAAAAAATACCGTGTCGATATCGAAAACATAGTCATAGGAAAAAACATATTCTTCTATTTCCATTGAATATGTGAGTCTTGAAGGATAACCGTTCTTGTCATTAACGACAGACATGTTGCTCACGTTTCCTGTATAATGGTTGTATTTCTCCTCATAGTGATATGTACCTTCGGCATCATGGTTTATCGGTGGAGATATCATTCTACTACTATATGAATATGTGAATGATGGATCTTCCAATAGCTTGTCGCTCAGTTTTCCGCAGTACCCGAGCCACATGGGAGCACATGATTCGTACCCCATGAATGCAAACCAGTTAAGGTCAAAATTAATAGCCGGAGTGTCATAGTTAAAACGGTATGTCATTTCAATATCTCCCACTCCACTTTGAGTCATAGAGGTAAGTACACCGTTCTCATGAGAAAAAACCAGCATCGGATTCATTGCGGAAATGTAGTCTCCATCACGTTCAAATGTAAGCGACACATCGTTTTGTCCCAAACCTGTTACGGCGCTCACATAACCGTTTGTATCCAGATTATATGTTGCAGTATCGTGTGGCGTTCTTACAATGATTGAACCATTAACAGAATAATCCAGTTTGATTACTCCATCATCTGTAGTCATTGAAATGACCCTGTTCCTATTGTCATAATTGAAATTGAGGTCAAATGGTGATATTTTCCTATCAGAAGAATAGAATTCAATGTATCTGACACTGATTTTCGATACATCCTTTTTGATTACCGGAGTAACACTGGCAGTGAAGGTTACGCTATCCAGGTCTGAAACCAGATACTCCACTTTTGCTCCGTTCTTCTTAAATACGTTCAAATAATACTGGGCATTAGCCGGAACAGTTCCGACAAAAAGCAACAAGGTTGCTGAGAAAGACATCAACGCTGTTCTTAATGCAATGTGTTTCATTTCTTTATTATTTTGCAACTTAATGATTCAGTGGTGATAATATATGTGCCTTGTGGCAATTCGGCTATACTGAACGTAACCGAACCGGCTTCATCGGCTTTGTAGGATTGCAAAAGCTTGCCATCAGATGTAATGAGGCGGATTGCGGCATCGGCTTCTAAACCTGATATGCTTACTTCGTATTCATCAAGAGTGATGCTGGCTTTGGAGGTATCAGACTTTATGTTTATTACAGCGTCCTCAACATCATCAAATGTAAACTTATTTACATTAGCCAATTCATAACGTAACTCTGTCTTGGTAGATGTTACTATCAGTTCAGTGTCGGTAAACGTAACAACAGGTTTGTCTTCAAACCCGAAACTGAACTGTTCTCCGTTCTTTTGGTGAACGGTAAGAGTGTTCTGAGCAAATATGGAGCATACTAACAGAGCACCCAATAAACAAAGCGATAGCCTTCTCATAAATACCTTATTTATATTTTTCCTTTTCCTGCTATAATAACACTTCTACAAATATACAGCATCTTTCAGAAAAACAAAATGAGTCTCTTTTTTATTCCCATGTAAGCAGTTTAAAATTACACTTGTCGACACAAGAAATCCCATAGTTAATAGATTTGTGCCGTTGACATAATCTTATTGAAATCCTCACGCGACATTTCAAGTTCTACTGTGTGCGGATTTCGCTCCGCAGCCTCGGCTGCTTCTACAAAGCGTGCCGCATCGTCACCTGTCACTACAGGTATAGGTCTAATTGGTGTTGCCATAATATTAAATTATAACTGATTATGAGGCAAAGATATACAAATAATTTGCAATAATCAAATAAGCCATTTATATTTGCAGTGTTAATTCCTGGTAGTCCCTGACGCCTGTCAAACTATCAGGTGTTATTTTTTATATAACCTGAGTATTTGTATATTAGCTAAACTAACTAATCATTGCTATTCTTATTGAAATGAGTATCAAACAGTTGCTTTCCTTCACGCTAGCTTGCGTTGCATTCATTTTGACAACATTATACTGTGTAGCCAAAAGCAATCAGAATATCGTTGATACTACGGTGCTCAGCGAGTGGCAGGCGGGAAAGACTGTAACGGCCGATGTCGTGGAGGCTTTTGGAGGTATTGACAAGTGTTTTGCCGCAGAATCCATACCTGATGGAGTTTGGCAACGCATGCAGGGCAAGAGCTATAAAGATAACCCGTATATCGGCCGTAATGACTTGCGCCACATATGCGCTCTGCATTGGGACTATGATGAGCAGATGCATGTAGGTGAAATGATTTGCAACGTTCGGATTGCCGACACGGTAGTCTGCATACTGCGCCAACTTTTTGATGCCCGCTACCCTATCCAGCGCATGCTCCTTCCCGATGTATATGATGCCGATGACGAGGCTCAGATGCGTGACAACAACTCATCATGTTTCTGTTACCGCGCCATTGCCGGCGGTACCAAGCTCTCCAAGCACGCCCGCGGTCTAGCTATTGACATCAACCCGCTGTATAATCCCTATTACAAGAATCGCGCTGACGGCACACGCCTTATCCAGCCCGCCACATCTGCCCAATACTGCGACCGCACCAAGACCTTCCCCTACAAGATAGACCACAATGACCTCTGCTACCGCCTCTTTACCCAAGCCGGATTTGAATGGGGCGGCGACTGGACATCATGCAAGGACTTCCAGCACTTTGAACTTATTGAGCAGACAGAGTGACATATCGGGCTCAATTTTGTATATTCGCACTACAATAATTACTAACCTTACCGGATATGAAAATTGGAATTATCGGAGCCGGCTGGATAGCCGACAAGATGGGTGAGACCCTTACCGGACTGGACCCGTCGATGAAGTATGCAATTGCTGCACGTGACCTGGGCCGCGCTCAGGAGTTTGCACATCACTGGGGATTTGAGAAAGCTTACGGCTCCTACAAGGAGATGGTTGAGGACCCTGATGTGGACCTGGTTTATGTGGCTACGCCCCACTCCCACCATTTTGAGCATGCCAGCCTGGCCATAAATGCGGGCAAGCCGGTACTGTGCGAGAAGGCTTTCACCGCCAATGCACGTGAGGCCGATGCCCTGCTCAACCTGGCTCACAAGAAAGGTATATTCATAACCGAGGCTATCTGGACCCGCTATATGCCGCTTTCCATGAAAGTCAAAGAGTTGCTTGACAGCGGAGCCATAGGTAAACCGCGTCTGCTCAATGCAAGCCTCTGCTATATGATGGAGTTCAAGGAGCGCATACTCAGGCCCGACCTTTGCGGCGGCGCACTTTTGGACCTGGGTGTCTATAGCATCAATTTCTGCCGCATGTATTTTGGGGCTGACATCATAAACGAGACTTCCAACTGCATCAAGAGCAGCACCGGAATGGATATGCACAACTCCATAAGCTGGTCATACAGTGATGGCCGCATAGCCAACATCCAGTCCAGCGCCATGTGCCTGTGCGGCAGGTTGGGCCAGATTTGCGGCACCGAGGGCTATCTGATTGTAGATAACATTAACTGCCCCGAGCGCATAACAGTTTATAATGACTACAAGCCCGTGGCAGTGTTTGACAAGCCCGCCGGTCAGATTACCGGATATGAGTATCAGGTGATTGCCTGCAGGCAGGCCCTTGAGAACGGATGGCTTGAGTCGCCCTACATGCCCCATCAGGAGACGCTAGACATCATGAAAGTGATGGATAGCCTGCGCCAAAAGTGGGGTGTGGTCTATCCGATGGATTGAGAATAGCACAAAAGTAACAATTTTAGCATTATTATTCCTTGTACTCAAAGGAATAGATGATATCATTGAGGCCGATAGTGGTGCCGGTTGGTTCGCGTTTCTCCGTTTCCGGCAGCCTATGCCATTTTTTGTCAGTTATTACTGAATCCTCTTTTATTGAAATTGTATCAACCTCAACTACGTAATCACAGGAATAGACAAATTCTTCAACCGGCACAGAATAGATTATTGAAACAGGGCGACCATACTCATCCTTTTCTATAATCATGTTCTCCAATTTACTTGTATTCAATTCATTGTATTTCTTTTCATAATGATACGTTCCGGATTGCGTTTCATTCGGGTTATAATCAAATACATCTGTCATGGCATGAGGTCCGACTGATTCCATTAACTTATCACTCAATTTGCCGCCATAGCCAAAACACAGGGGAGCAAAATCACTAAATCCCGCATACATAAACCAATTATAATCAAAACTGATTTGGGGATTCTGATAACCATATTTGTAGATTATCTCTGATGGAAATTCATTATTTGTGACAAATTTTGTAAGGACTCCGTCTTCACGAATAAAATCAACAGTAGTAGAATAATAATAACCTAATTCAGAATCTTTCGGTTCAAACTTCAATTTTGAAACATATTCACCATCATATTCTATTTTAACCATTCTGATATCATATTCAACAGCGTTTACAAAACCGCTATTATCCAGATAATAGAATATTGAATCATTTTCACCCTTTGTTAAAACAATCATGCCCGGCTTGGAATAATCCATATTGTAATTATCTGTTCCGTAACTTGAAGATAATGAGAATGAGGTAATCCTATTCTGATTATCATATCTGATCAATATACTGAAAGGGTCTATTCTTGTATAGCTTTCAAAGTTTTCAATATATGTCATACCGAATTTGGATACATACCTCTTGTTCTCCGGAATAATCGGTGAAACGTATGATGAAAAAGTGATACTGTCCAAATCAGAGATTAAATACTCCACTTTGGTTCCATTCTTCTTGAAAACGTTAAGATAATACTGAGCCGATACCGAAACAGTTTCCATAAGCAGCATAAATACTGCTGCAAGGCGTAAATACGCCAGTTTTGATATTATTTGTTTCATTACTTTATTACAAAGGTTTGTAGATGAAGGATTCGAGTCTGGCGGTGCCGGCCAGGAAGTAGGCGGGACGAAGGGCAAAGAAGCCTTTATAGACGTTGTGGTGGTAGGTGGATACGTCAACGTCTTTCTGGACTGTAGTCCAGTTGCTGCCGTCTGTGCTCTTCAATATTGTAGCCTTGTTACGTTCATTCCTGATCTTGACATAGAAGGTACCGCTTTCATTCCCTTGAACGCCGATGTAAGCTTCCTCATTATAGAAGAGGTAGAGGCCGGCACGGGCATTATCGCCGATGCTAAACTTAGCGGTTATCTCGTACGATGCATCTACAGCGGTGGTGGTCATAAGGGTGCCGTTATCAAATCCGGGCTCCCACTTGGCCCACATGAGAGGATTCTCATAGTGGCGCAGGTAGTCATAATCCTGCAAACCGCCGTTCTCCCATTTGGCGCCGTCTTTCTCGGCCAGTACTGGCCAACCGTCCTTGGTCCAATTAACACTCTCAATGATGGTGCTGCGGCCCAGGGTGTGGAATCCGTTGCGATATGCATGATATACTATGTACCAGTTACCTTCAGGGTCATCTATCAGTGTACCATGACCTTTTGACCACCATGCTTCATCGGCCGAATACGTATGTACGAGCGGATTGTGAGGGCTATTCTCCCATGGGCCGGTTACTGATTTACTGCGAGCTACAACGCACATGTGGCTGGTTGCGGGGCCTGCTGTTCCGCCCTCGGCACTTACCAGATAGTACCAGCCTCCGCGCTTGAGTATCTTGGGTGATTCAAGCCACATTCCCTCGGTCTCCCAATCCTCAGGATACTGCCAAGGATCATAGACCTTCTTGTTCTGTCCGATAATGCTAAGGCCATCGGCCGATAACGGAGCCACGTGACCGTTATTGGTATAGAGATAGCGGTTACCGTCAGCATCAATGGCGTGACCAGGATCGATACCGCTTACACGCAGCTTGATGGGTTCACTCCATGGACCTTCCATTTTATCGGCAGTGACAACAAAGTTCTCGCCGCTGCTGGTAGGATAATAGATGTAGTATTTGCCGTTAACCTTACACAGGTCAGGTGCGTAGATTGAATAGTCATGCCCCTGTACCGCACGTGCTATAGGCTCCCAATGCAGAAGGTCTGTGGAGTGCCAGATAAGCAGTCCGGGATAATAGGTAAAGTTTGAATGCGTCATGTAAAAATCCTTTCCGTCACGCATTATGGTGGGGTCTGGATAGTCACCCGGAAATATGCACACCTTTATGGGAGCAGCCTGTTCCTTGCAACCTGTAATAAGTAAGGATGCTGCCATTGCTGCCATTACAATGATGGAATTGGTTCTCATATCAAAAATCAGTTATAAGTTAGGTAGGTTTTCATCAATCCACTGCCAACGTTTAAGGAAAGCCTCCTTAATATTATCGACAGCCTGTTGGAACGACAGGTTCTCATCGCCGTTCTGGTTTCCGTTGGGATTATTCAGGCCCCAAATAGTCCAGTTGTACGATTCAGACAATCGGATCTTTTCGGCAACCTCATCAACATAAGCAGGAAATCCTTCTTTCCAGACATTCTTATACTGGTTCCAACGTTCAACAAGACGGGCTTTGAATTCCGGATCGTATTTTACAAGGTCCGAAAAATAATATTTATTGTTTTCCTTGTTGTCCATCTTTAACAGTTCCCATTGCTTGAGACGAGGGCTATCACTACTTCCTCCCCTACCTTCTTTAAGAGTAAATGTATGATAATCATAGTCCCAGCAAGGCCCAAAGCAGATTGGTCCGGCCGAATCCTTATAAATCAATCCGCTGTGAGGACCAGCTACAGGCCAGGTGTTATAACAGTCGTGGTTCATGGTAATCTCCTGAATAAGAGCATAGTCAACCGCCCTGTCCATATCCAGATACTCACGCCATCTTTTGTCGTTAGGTTTTGTCTTTAATGAATAAATGGCAGTCTCCATCTTATTCACATAATCCACCATATACTTGTACGTTGCCGAATTCTGGTCAATTTCGGACTCATCGGGATCCTTGAATATGTAAGGCAGGTTATATCGGCGATTGGAACCGCTGCTCCAAAAACCAATATCTTTGCCTTTATCCTCTCTTTCGGACGAAGTATAATCAAGGAATGCATCAATCTCCATAAAGATACCACCCTTAGCTGGCTCATCCAGGTTGGGGTCATGGATATCTATCCTGTGTTTATCTATTCTGGCTTGCTCACACAAATAGTAGTTTCCTCTATGTTCCCCATTCCAGACAAGTTCCACAAACTGTCCGCTAACGGTATAGGGCATCTCGGTCTGACGAGACAGCCACAATGCCACATCGTTACGCATAAGAGTGCGGTCCTTGTAGTTGGCCAACAGGATCCAGCGCTTATTCTTATGCATACCCAGAATCTTGGACTTTTCGTCCAGTTTTATTGCATAAGGTTTTTTGTCTGTTTCGGTCCAGGTACCGTTTCCACGTCCCTTAAGACTGAGTCCGCCCTCAAAATCAACTGTACCATCGGGCAACTCAATACGCATCGTTGCGCCTTCGACCCATGTGTCACGTCGGGTTACGGACTTACCCTTTGTATCAATCCTTACAACAGGAAGACCCGTGTTTGAAAACGTTACATAGTAATTCTTACATATGCCTTGTGCCCAGACAGACACTGTCATGGTGTCTCTTGCATCCAAAGAGTTGTACTTGCCGTCTGTAACACGTTTACCGGCAACAGTAACGCTATCGCCCGTATAGGTAAACATCATTCTCTGAGCCGAAAAATCAGTAGTAGTTGGAAGACAAGCACTGTATATATGACTCTTGCTGTCATATTTCATTGTTCCCCCGCCGGTAATCCTTATGGACTTCATCTTGATTGTCACTTTCTTAAGAGTGAAAGTGTTGGATATTGCAATGATGTCATTACACGTCAGAGTAACGGCACCGGTGCATTCACTTAAAGCTGCGCTGTTTATCCTGACTTTAAGCTGCCATGAGCTGTCGGCAGGACAAAACTCCTTTTCACCAACCGTAAATATGCTACTGGATGATCCCGATGTATCAAAAATCCTCAGTCTTACATTTTCATTATTCAGCAGCAAATTGCGGGGAGTAGTCACGAATCTTACAATAGCCCAACCTTCAGAATCATACAGCAAGGTATTGTCCGATATAGTATTGATTGAGTAAAAAGCCGCCTCACTTTCCTGGTCGATTGTCCTGTATGATATACTGTCAATCAGGTTTGTATTGAAATATGTGGTACGGCGACTGTAATCGGCATATATTACCAGTTGATATTTTGCACTTACATTCTGTAACCGGACGCTGTCAACAGCGGCCACATCAAACAAGACTCTGGCGCCGTCATTACGGAATACGTTCATGTAATATTGCGCTCTTGCCAATGCCGGACACAGCATTGACAAGACAACAGCAATGACGCCAATGACTATATGTGATGACAAAAAACGTTTCATTAAAGGAACATAAAGTATTTAGGATCAAAACAGGTGGAAATAAACCCCGAAAGTCAGACAAGAACTTTCGGGGTTCAGTTCAATGATAATATGCTATATAAAGCAATTTGTCAGCATTAAATCAGAAAGCGTAACGGATACCAAAAGCTGGCCACAAACCACTGATAAAGTCCAGACCGCCACTGGTGATTGTCAGAACATTTGGACGCATATCCAATGAAAGCTGCAAAGGAATGCTTCCAAAAGTATACTCAAGACCAATCTGAGCTCCAACGCCAATAACAACGCCGTCACCAATGGCCAGACCTGCACCGGGACCGCAATATACGTTCCATGTTCCGGCTGTCCACTGAGGTGATGCAACAATGATATCATATACGCCGTTTACAGCTAAACCACCATCCCACCAACCAAGGTCGGCCTCAAGGAAATTGGATCCAAGACTGTGCTGATACGAAATCTCAGCTCCATATGAACCTCTAACACCAATGGCACGGGGCTGTGCAACAGCTGCTGCAGAAATACCTAAAGCAAGGGAAAGAACAACTAATAGCTTTTTCATATTTTTAAAAATTAATTATTGATATGCAAAAGTATGACAAAAACCATACATAACCAAATTTCACCAAATATTATCCCAATTCTGTTATCTTTAATAGAAAAAGAGTACCTTTGTGGCCGCTTTAAGCAAGCCGAAATAGCTCAGTTGGTAGAGCAACGCATTCGTAATGCGTAGGTCGCGGGTTCGAGTCCCGCCTTCGGCTCAAAATAATAATGGCGCCCTTTTTGGACGCCATTAATATTTTAAACCATGTAGGATATATCCCGACCCTATCAGAAAATATAGCCTAACGAAATAGAGAATATGTTATTCTTTACAGTAAAGTTATCAGTCTTGGATGTATTCAGCAAACCTGCCTTGTAACCTATCTGCAAACGATACTGATCCTGGAAAGTAAGCCATGCACCACCGCCCAGAAGTATATCAAAACGGCTCATGTTACCCTCTTCCTTCTTATAAAAATCGTAGTCTTTTGTATTGTAAATAAGACCTAAGTCAAAAGTGGGGCCTGCAAATACAGACAGCTTGATATCGGAACTCAAATTAAAACCATAATTGAAATCAACCGGAACATAAAGACCGAATTTCTTTAATGTCTCACCATTCATCTTTCTAAAAGACAAATCTATACCTATTCCGGGAGCAACATAAAAGTCACCGGTCAGATTAATATTGTCATCCACACCTATTGTAATACCGTTCATTGTTTCAGTGTTTGATGTAGCACCTTTAGCCTGAGCTTTTGAACTGGTGCTTAAGTAACCTATTGAATAAGTAATCTGAGCACTGATTGAACCTACTGTAAGCAGAGCAACTGCAAGAACCAATAATTTTTTCATAATCCTTTTGTTTTGTTTAATTTGATAGCAAATATAGGTAGTTTATATCAATCTTTATAATTATTGACCTTTTTTTATATTTCCAGCGTTTAGTTCAAAGTATACTCCGGAAGTTTGTCAAGAGCCGGAGTCTCATAGTTGGATATACGCAGACGGAAACTGCGCAACTCATCAAGAGTATGCTGAGGCTGCGTGCAGTCTGACGGGATATCCATCTTTGAGTACTGCTGGAAATAGAGCATCAGGGCGTCACGCCACCAGATGGCGTCCTTGGCCTGACGTATCAGTTTCTCATGAACCTGTCCGTAACGGTACGGGTCAACATATTTCTCTACGCTTTCCCAGGTCTTTATGAAGCCGCGTGCCTCCTGAATGCCTTCCTCAAAGGTGTAGCAGAGTTCGTTCCACAAGGTACGGCCGCTCTTCATCTTATAATCCCAAGGCAGATGGTGGAACCACAGGATAAGTTCCTTGGGACAGGTCTCAACATTGTCATAGAGTGAGCGCAACGGCTCATGATACTGCGATACGGCATCGGTTCCTGTCTTGGATGTACGGTCAAATCCTATGCCGTCGGCTGCTGCCTTGTGATAGTATGCAGGCTCCCAGTCCGGGCGTGACGAGCGGTCCCAAGGTCCGGGGCCGTAGTGTCCGGCACCTGAGAAACAGTGGTGCAAGCCCATTGGCATCTCGTATTTGACGCATGCCTCACGTGACTCCAGCAGCATCTTGGCCACAGGCTCCACAAACTTCTTATCGGCGGTAAAGGTCTGCTTTATCCACTCATCAATGATCTGCTCCGAGCTCAGGTCCGGATTCCATGCCATACGGCCGAATGCATACCAGTTGGCCTGAGCCATGTGGTGTCCGCACCAGTTTATACTGTCACCAATATTGGTCACTCCGGCAATTGCGCTGTATTTTGTATTACCATGCACCTTGCCTAGAGTCTCAGCTGCCACGGTGCTACCCTTTCCATTCTGATATGTATCGCTGTCCAGGCACTCCTTCCACATGGGGTGCAGATAGACCATGTGGTTGCTGTGGCCAAGATACTCCTGAGTAATCTGCATCTCGGCCATCACATTGGTCTTTTCCATCTGACCGAACAGCGGGCTGAAAGGCTCACGCGGCTGGAAATCAACCGGACCGTTCTTGATCTGGATGATTACGTTGTCACGGAACTGTCCGTCCAGCGGCTTGAACTCCTCAACTGCCTGCTTGGCGCGGTCGGGTGACTCCGGAGCATAGACAAACGCCCTCCACATCACGATTCCGCCATAGGGTTTCAGGGCATCAGCAATCATATTGGCACCGTCGGCATGGGTGCGGCCGTAGTCCTGCGGACCCGACTGACCTTCGGAATTGGCCTTTACCAGGAATCCTCCAAAGTCAGGTATTATGCTGTAAATCTCGGCCACCTTATCGTTCCACCACTTGATTACATCCTTATCCAAAGGATCGCTGGTCTTGAGACCGGCCAGATGCTTGGGAGCGGCAAAGTTGAGTGACAGATATACCTTGAGATTATACGGACGGAATATATCAGCCAGCACTTTAACCTTGTCAAGATACTCACGTGACAGCATACGCGCATCGGCATTGACATTGTTCAGAACTGTTCCGTTTATACCGATTGATGCATTGGCACGTGCATACTCCTCATACTCAGGACGAATCTTACCTGGCAGCTCCTCCCACTTCCAGAGAGACTTACCGGCATATCCGCGCTCAACAGTAAGATTGGGATTATCCCAGTGATTCAGGACACGATATCGGAACGCAGGTTTTTCTGTAACCAGGAACTTGTCCGCAATTTTTATACCACAGTCAGCCAGTCTCTTAAGATAGAACACGGCATACAGTTTGGCTGCATCGGTATTGGCAGTAACTGCCACATGATTTCCGATACAGTTGATGCTGAATCCCTCATCACCTAAGGAATTGTTATATATTCCGCTTGCATCAAAGCCTATGTCATTAACCCCAAGGGCATTAAGATCTATCCGCTTACTCTCTATCTTCCAAACGGCCACATCAGCAGGTCCGGATTTAACTGTTATATCACCCAGCCAAAGGTTATGGCCATCATTGTTCTCCGGCCTTGTCTGGCCCCCACAGGACTGAATTCCCATAGCCAACAGGGCTACGGCCAGTCCAAGCATAAGTTTTCTTGTCTTCATATAGTTAGTATTATTTTAATTTTCAATTCTCAATTTTCAATTATCAATTCTTTTTTTGCCTGTGTCTCGGCAACAGCATTAAGCTTCGCTTCCAACTCATCAGCCACAGACAGCCTGGCCCTAAACGTCATCCTGCAGTCAAAACTGCCCTGCACTTTGTCACTGGAAAAACTGCCCCAATCCTGCGTACCCATTTGGACATCCATCTCCTTAGCCGCCTTCATGACAACATTCATCATGTTGTATGTAAAAAGGACTGTGACATCACGTTCCACATAAGACGTAATAACCTCTGCTTTCTCTATCACCTGTGCAGCAGCCAAACGGTACGCCTCTGTAAGGCCCGATGTACCCAGCTTTACGCCTCCAAAATATCGGACCACAGCAATCAGTACATCACTAAGACCGGCACTGTTTATCTGCCCCAGGATGGGTTTACCGGCTGTCCCTGACGGTTCACCGTTATCATTGGCACGCCAGTCAGTACGCTCTGCACCAAGCATATATGCATAACAGATATGCCGTGCATCATAATACTCTTTCTGGAGAGAGGCAATACGTTCCTTGACCTCATCGGCATTTGTAACATGCCAGATAAAAGAGATGAATCTGCTGCGCTGTTCTACGAACTGCGCCTGCGCTTCACCCCTTACGGTCAAGTATGAATCAATAGCCGTTTCCATGTTCAAAGTTCAAAGGTAACTAAAAACAACGGAAACGGCTATAATACTGTTGATAGTTTGCTGTTAATTCAGCCTGAAATTAAGCGGAATAGTATATCTTACACGTACAGGTTTGCCACGTTGCTGACCTGGGGTCCATTTGGGCATAATTGAGATTAATCGTAAAGCCTCCTGATCAAGCGCAGGGTGAACTTTACTTACAACCTCAACATCAGCTATTGAGCCATTCTTTTCAACAGTAAATTGTACAAGAACTCGCCCCTGAATTCCATTATCTTGGCATATTCTTGGATATTTCAAATTACTTCTAATAAATTCAAGCAAAGCAGACGGTCCACCTGGGAATTCAGGTGCTTCTTCAACAACAAGGAAAGGAGCATCATTTCCATTCTCTTTTGCCCACTTTTCCCAATCAACATTTGTATTGTCAAATTCAACTGGTATTATCTGGCTCTTTTTAAATGGCTCTCCGTTACGTTTTCCGGGAATCCATTTTGGCATCCCTTGTACCAGACGTATAGCCTCCGCATCAAGAATAGAATCCACACTGCTTATTTTCTTGACATCACTAATAGAGCCATCGGTATCTATCATACAATGAACGTTAACATATACAGACTTTCCTCGTCCTGGAGACGGATACTTGTTATTTGCCTTAAGATATTCCTTGATAGCTGCTACACCTCCCGGAAACTCAGGGTTATCCACTCTTAAATGATGAATCTCAACTTTCATGTCATCAAAAAAGCAGACATTACTTGAGCCCTTATCGGCCAAGTTAAGTACAATGGTCTGAGTCCTGGCGATTGAATTGTCCATTACATATTTGAATGAGAATTCTTGCCAATCCTTAGTTATTTCAAAAGCCTCAAAAGGATCAACCTTTAAACGGCTACCGGGTGTAGTATGGAACTCGGTAGATATCTTTTGCTTAGACACGCCCTTGGCTTTAAGACTAAAGTAAAGAGTGTCTCCAAGAGTGAATGGCTTTTCCAAATAAAGCATCAACTGTGTATCGCCGACCGACCTTGGGCTGCGGGTGGTAGTAATTGAAATACATTTATTGTTAACATCGGCAGGATCATCGGACACAAGCGGTGAAGCTACTTCCTTGTTTCCGCCTGTATATCTGGATACCAACGATGTAAATGATGCAACCTGAATGTGCTTTCTGGCATCAGTAATGGCCGATTCCGATGAGCTTTCATTCTTATTAAGCCTGAAATTGATAGGAAGATTGTATAAAACTCTGACAGGCTTGCCAGCCTGGATTCCAGGTTTCCATTGTGGCATTTGTGAAATAATCCCCCTAGCCACTTCGTCCATCAACATCTCCAAGGACTTGGTAACCTTTACATCACTCAACGATCCGTCTGTCTCAACAATAAACGATACCATTACACGTCCCTCTATTCCATACTCCTCAGACAGATCGGGATAAGTCAAATGCTTGTTTATAAACTGCATCAAAGCGGCATCACCTCCGGGAAACTCCGGCATTTGGTCAACAACCTCATAAACGGTATCTTGAGTAACAACCACTTTATCTCTGATGTCCATATCAACCCAATCGCCATCAAGTACATCTTCTACTATATCATTATCATCTTCTATTATCTCAATGATTTCAACCTTATTAGCATTCTGATTGTTACTATCCTGCGCATTGGCAGACAAACCCAAAAACAGTGTTGACATAAGTGTCACACCACAAACAATGATGGAATTCCTAAGCATTATTCAGTTACGTTTTTGTAGTACCAGCCCCAAGTACCGTTGCAAAACAAAGAAAGTGTGGAGCCTGTTCAACACGTGAAACACTTTCATTTTCACAAATATAAACACTTAATTATCAAAAAACAAGCGCTATGACAGATAATTATTTTACACCGCTGTTCTGGAATGACGTCTTACTTACATTGGCAGGTCTGTTTATGACTGTTTTCAAGGCCGTGCAGTTGTGAAAGGCATAACCGCCTATCTTACTGGCGTTTTTTGGAAGTATAATGTTTGTCAGATTCTCGCAATCAGAGAACATATGGTCACCAATAACATTGTCGGCAGTCAGATAAGATGCATAAAAACATCCGTCTGCACCTTTCAGCAAAAGCATGTTTTCAAGTTTATTCAATCCTCTGCTGATTATTACATCCCAATCTTGATCAGTTATTTCGGACATATTATAATTGTAAGAGAAATGGCCCGATGCATCGCTCTGATATCCTTTCAATACTATTCCGTTTGCTTTTCGGACCAGATATTCGGTACCACCTTTTATTGTTGCGCCCGACAGGTCAAGCTCCATTAACGATCCGTACCATTTATCGGCCTGCATTTCGGATCCGGCACCAGCCATATTTCGCAAAAACTTAATGTCATCACCATCCAGTTGTCCTGTAACGGTTAACGATGTTACTTTTTGTCTGGCAGACTCATCAAGTATCGTTGAAAGAGTTCCATGTTCACTCACATCAACACTCATCTTGACCTCCTTTTCCAAAGGACGTATACCAGACAATATAGAGCCGAAAGGCAGTTGATTTCCGCTCATGGATGGCACTATCAATGTCCTGTAATAGCCATTGCAATGCCCACCCCATCCTAAATTGAAATGCAGATAATCACCGTCATATCCATCACAAATAAAGATATGTGATTCATCCGATACAACAACAGGGCGGGAACTGTCTATCTCAGAGTAGACTATAGCAAGAACATCAACATTTTTACTGTCTTTTATCATCCTGCATCCGGGACTGTAACCCCAATAATTAATCAAGGCCGATTTAAAAGAGCTCAAAGAACTGGCCGTACCGTAAGGACTTATTTCGGCCCCTAGACATCCTGCACAATCCAGCATAAGTGATGCAATATCACGCTCGCTGCCAATCCACCTGACCGGATAATCGCTCAATTCAATCTCATAGCGTTTACCGGATTTGGTTGTAAGCACTGTACTACCTTTTAACTCAACATCATTCTGATATAGACTTAAAATCTGGGCCAATGCCACAGGACCGCATCCTGCAATGCAACTGGAATCTTTGCCATTGTATTTTTCCTTAGGAAACAGCATGTTATAAGGATAATCCTGATCATATGCAATGGAACCCAGTAGGGGCTTTACGCCATCAGCATTCATGGTAATATTTGACAACAGTTTAGAGGAATAAACCTCATTATGGTCACGCAAATGTTTTATCTGACGATTGTATTGTGCAAGAATTGCATAAATGGTATTGTCTCCATTGGTCTGATCACCATTCCACATGGAATTCCCCACTCCATATGCAAGAACCGGATTGTCCAGATATTTGCCACAACTTTCTGAAACTGTTATTACAAAGCACTTGTTCTTGTCATCCGAAAAAGCACATAGTGTCTCTGTGCTGTACTTGTGGGCAAGTTGGGGCGCCACCACCCCTTTTCCTGCAAGAAAATTGCGCGCAATAATCCATTGGGAACCATATCTGGGATGTGGAGTAACATTTATTACCGCACTGTCCGATACCACCTTCTTTCCATCCACCAACAGGCTCATGGGATTGACTCTCAACTGTCCGGCGCCATTAATCCTGTAAACTACATTAATTCTTATATAGCTTTCACTCCCGTCCAGCTTACCCTTATCATAATCCAGCTTTTCAATTTCGCCACACTCCAAACTACCATCAAACGATCTGATAGACCAGTTTGTAGCTCTAAGCTCATATACCACCTGAATGCGGTTACCCTGAATGATCTCCCCCTCAGGAACAAACACCTTGAACGAGCGCAATCCCGATTGCTGATCCTTTTGCTGTGCCGATAATGAAATGCACAACAACACAAACAACATATTCAATACAATACGTTTCATAGAGTCATATTTCATCAAACAGTTCTTCCTGACGATAGTCACTGTCCTTCCACTCAAACTTGACTTTTTCAGGCACATAGAACTGGTCTATTTTATAATCAATATTAGCCTTATGAGCTTGACTGAGTTGGAACGGACGTCGTACATAGTACTGTTTTCCGTCCTTTATGAACTTAGCGCCGGTCTGATGAAACCTGAACGGCACATCCTTCTCAACGCATTGGCGGCGCAGGTCCAATATCCAGTCATAATTGCATGGACGTGCATCAACACCTGATTCACCGCCCACCGATACCTCTTCAATGCTACTGTCCAGATATTGTGATATATCCACAGCCGATATCAACGGCGATACGATAATCGATTTGTGTTTAATAGGAAGTTCCTTAAATATGGGCAGACGGTAATCAGCCATCTGCTGATTCTCTACCGTACAGCCAACCAGCACGTTGTCATAGCCATCGGCCCAGTCATCAGGGATACACTCCATAAAACGGTCTATGCGCTTGGTAAAGAAATAGAACCACAGGTCACTGCGCACGCGCATCATCTGCCAGCACTCACGGCGCCACTCATCGGCATCCTTTAAAAGGAAATCCGATGTAAAGCAGGTAAACACCATCTTGCCCGGCTCAATTTTCCAACTGCGGTCACGCTTACGCTTTACCGGCAGGTTGAAAGCGGCGGTTTTACGTGCCAGGTTACTGCCTATCTCACTCCCGTACATCTCATCCTGCCTGTAAACATAGCAATACTTGCACCCCGGACTGATTTTTGTACATCCGTGCCAAGGGTTCCAGTCTGCGTATATGCTCCAATGCTCTGCCATAAACACAAAGATAATAATTGAAAACTGAAAAAGGCATATTTTGATGGCAGCAGAAAATAATTAGTATATTTGGATTTTTAAAGGACCATAATACAATGATCGTTATGAGAAAAGCATTACTATCAATTGTTGCGTTGCTGACAGTATCGGCAACAACACTTACTGCACAGACCGTGCAGATGGAGGCCCGCATGGGTAGCGAATCAACCATCAGCCCCCTTCCTAAGGAACTCACCAAAGACGGGAATGCATATATGGCAGTTGTTGATTTTGACCACAACGGAAAGAAATCAGAGATAGGCATATATGACAGTCCCGGACCACAGGGTATCAAGCTGTCAATTCCCATTCCGCTGCAGGAGTCATCGGACACCTATTACGAAAAAGCTGATGGTGTAATTGAGAATGTCAGGTTTAGCAAAAAATTCTATGACAAGTTTACAGACAAGGATACAGCTTACACAATATCCATGATTCCTGAGATAGAGGCATTTATCCGAAAATTCTGGGGATACGGTGAGTCTTTCAGTCTAATAGAGTTTTTTGATGCCGACAGCATGAAGGCTTTGATGGGCAACAACCTAAGGGATGACCAGTTCTATCAGTTTGAGAGGTACGGCCGAAAGTATCCTTACGAATTTTGGGGCGTAAGCGATGACAGTTGCGTATGCCTGTACCATTACTTTAGTTATTATACCGAACTTGATTCCACAAATGCCATATGGACCAAAGACCTTGATTATTCTGTAAATAACGGTTATTACAAGTATGAGTTGAATCTTGAAGGATTCTTATATCAGGACATTGACAACTCTTTCTACCCAACAACCCCCATCTATGCCAGCCAGAACATATTCAACGATGATGACAATTGGGAATACCTGATTGCAGACATTGAACTTACACCCAGATATAGTGATGGCTGGATATGCGATGATTGGAAAATCCGAAGAAGAGTCGATCAGTCCCGCACATTCAAAGGCATTAAGATCATGAATGACAAAGGATCACAGTTGGCATATGTCACCTTACCTGATGAAGATAAAGAAAAGACCACTTATCTCAGGGTAAACTCTGTATCTGCACTGAATGGAAAGATATATATACTCACATCCGAGGATGTACAGAAAGGTGACGGCGATAGCTACAATTGGAAAACATATGAAGGAATTTATGTCATCGAGCCCACGACAACTAAGGTACTATCCATATCACGTGCTCCATCAAGAATGGGAATAAGCCCGACTGTAATAGAGCAAGGAAGCCGATTGGATATTCATGTTTCAGAACCTACCGACAATGACAACGTAACTATCTCAAGCATGTCGGGCCAAATAATGGAATCATCACAGATTAACAATGACAACAAGGCGTCATTCAATACCGGAGCAATGCCTAAAGGTGTATATAACGTCACTCTTCGTGGTGATGGAAATCCCACTGAAAACCAACGAATTATAATAAAATGAATATAGAAGAGATCCGGGAATACTGTCTGAGCCTGCCGCTTGTAACAGAGGATATGCCGTTTGATGAAACGGTTGTGGTGTTCCGTTTAAAGGGAAAGATATTTGCCTGCATCACGCTCGATAAACCCGATATTGTTGTGCTCAAGTGTGACCCGGACAAGGCGCTTGAACTGCGTGAACGCTACACCGCAATAGAGGGCGCATTCCACTGGAACAAAAAATACTGGAACCAGATCCGCCTTGACGCCGATGTGGACCGTCCGCTCATAGAGGAACTGACCCGCCACGCCTACAACGAAGTCAACGCCAAACTCCCCAAAAAAGATCGCGTAACCCCCGCATAAAGTGAGGGGCACAAAGGGGACGGTTCTTTTTGTGCCCCTAATTAACGCTGTTGGAGGTGTTAAAAAGAGGGGCACAAAAAGAACCGTCCCCTTTGTGCCCCTATTGAATCTTTAATCGAGTGAGTGGATAATCAATCCGGAGCGGAGTTTGGGCTCAAACCAAGTGGTCTTGGGAGGCATAATGTTGCCAGTATCCGCAATATCCATGAGTTGTTTCATAGAAACGGGATAGAGCGCCAGAGCCATTTTCATCTCACCGCTGTCAACACGACGCTTAAGTTCACCCAGACCGCGTATGCCGCCCACAAAGTCAATCCTCTTGTCACGGCGCAGGTCCTTAATGCCCAGCAACTGGTCCAGAATAAGATTTGATGAGATTGTTACATCCAGAACACCGATAGGATCGCTGTCGTCGAATGTACCCTTCTTGGCTGTCAGCTTATACCATTCGCCATCCAGATAGAGCGAGAAGGTATGCAGTTCTGACGGCTTGAATATCTCCTTACCCTTTTTCTCTACAACGAAGTTCTGGGTTAGTGCCTTGAGGAACTGGTCCGATGACATACCGTTAAGGTCCTTAACCACGCGGTTGTAGTCAATGATGGTGAGCTGTGAAGCGGGGAAGCAAACAGCCATAAAGTAGTTGTACTCCTCATCGCCACGATGGTTGGGATTAAGACGGGCCTTCTCGGCACCCACCAGGGCAGCTGCTGCTGAGCGGTGGTGACCATCGGCAATATAGAGTGAAGGAATACCTGCGAACCTCTCAGTTACAGTCTTTATATCCTCATCCTTATCTATTATCCAGAGCTGATGACGGAAACCGTCACCCTGTGCTACGTAATCATACTCAGGAGCACCCTTTACGTACTTGGCTACGAGCTCGTCAAGAACCTTATCATCGGGGTATGCAAAGAACACCGGCTCAATGTTGGCATTGTTAACGCGAACATGTTTCATGCGGTCCTCCTCCTTATCGGCACGGGTCAGCTCATGCTTCTTGATGTTACCCTTAAGGTAATCCTCAACGTATGCGCAAACAACCAGACCGTATTGGGTCTTGCCGTTCATGGTCTGAGCGTAAATGTAGTACTGCTCCTTGCTGTCACGCTTAAGCCAGCCGTTATCCTGGAACTTCTTGAAGTTCTCGGCAGCCTTGGCATATACTCTGGGGTCTGTCTCCTCTGCTATGGGATCAAAGTCAATCTCGGGCTTAATGATGTGATAAAGAGACATCTCATTGCCTGCAGCCTCGGCACGTGCCTCCTCTGAGTTTAACACATCATAAGGACGGCTCTGAACCTTCTCAACAAGATCCTTAGGTGGACGTATTCCCTGAAATGGTTTTACTATGGCCATATTATTACTTTGGCTATTGGCTGTTGGCTTTTGGCTAATAGCTAATAGCTAATGGCCAATGGCTAACAGCGACGGCGCAGCCGTCTTATCTATTTACCATAAACTTGGTGCAACCATCCTTGATGAAGCCCACAATCTGGTTAGCAGCTGCAATACCGGCGTTGATGTTAGCCTCGGCAGTCTGGGCACCCATCTTTTTGGGAGTTGCAAAGTAACGACCTACAAACAGCTCCTCAAACTTGGTAGCTGCAGCAGGTGCTATATCTGATACAAACTTAAGGTCCTCACGCTCCTGCATAAGCTGGATGAGCTCATCCTCGTTGATGATCTCCTTACGGGCCGAGTTAACCAGAACACCACCCTTAGGCATCAGGCTTACAAGTTTCTTACCGATTGAGTTCTTGGTCTCATCGGTTGCAGGCAAGTGCAGTGAAATAAACTGGCAGGTCTTGTACATCTCTTCAACATTGTCAACGGCATGTACACCGGCAGCCTCGATAACCTCCTTGGGGCAGTAAGCATCAAAAGCATAAACCTCCATGCCAAAGCCCTTGGCTATGCGTGCTACATTGCGGCCTACGTTACCAAAAGCGTGGATACCCAGCTTCTTGCCCAGCAGTTCAATACCTGATGTACCATTGTAGAAATTACGTACGGCATAAACCATCAGACCGGCAACCAGCTCAGCAACTGCATTGGCGTTCTGACCCGGAGTATTCATAACACATACTCCGTGTGCGGTGGCCGATGCCAGGTCAACATTGTCATAACCTGCACCTGCACGAACCACAATCTTAAGCTGCTTGGCAGCATCGAACACCTCGGCGTCTATGATATCACTGCGAATGATGATAGCATCAACATCGGCAACAGCCTTAAGAAGAGCAGCCTTCTCTGTATATTTCTCAAGCAGAGCCAGTTCAAAACCAGCACCCTCAATTACCTCACGGATACCGTCAACAGCAACCTTAGCAAAAGGCTTTGACGTAGCAACTAAAACTTTCATATCTTGAATTTTTTAATTCTCAATTCTCAATTCTCAATTCTCAATTTTAGTTTAATGTTTTGCCTCAAACTCCTTCATGCAAGCAATCAGAGCATCAACACTCTCCATAGGCAGAGCGTTGTAGCAAGAAGCGCGGAAACCGCCAACTGAACGGTGGCCCTTGATACCAACCATACCCTTGCTCTTTGCAAAGCTCATGAACTCGTCCTCAAGCTCCTTGTACTCGGGCTGCATAACCCAGCAAATGTTCATATAAGAACGATCCTCATCCTTAGCGGTACCTACAAACAGCTTGTTGCGGTCAATCTCACCATACAGCTTGGCTGCACGAGCCTCAGCACGCTTAGCCATCTCCTTTACACCACCCTGAGCCTTGAGCCAACGGAGTGACTCCAGAGCTGAGTAGATTGTGAATGTAGGAGGTGTATTGAACATAGAACCGTTGTCAATATGAGTCTGATAGTTCAGCATTGTGGGGATATAACGGTCAACCTTGCCAAGAGCATCGTTCTTTACGATAACGAAAGCCATACCTGAGGGAGCCAGGTTTTTCTGGGCACCACCATAAATGCAGTTATACTTGCTAACATCGATAGGACGTGAGAAAATATCTGATGACATATCAGAGATCAATGGAACAGGGCTGTCCAGGTCCTTGCGGATCTCAGTACCGTAGATGGTATTGTTTGTAGTAAAGTGGAAATAATCTGCATCGGCAGGGATTACATAATCCTTGGGGATGTAGGTATAAGTTGACTCGGCCGATGAAGCAACCTCAACAACCTCACCAAAAGCCTTGGCCTCCTTCATGGCCTTCTTGGCCCATACACCGGTGTTCAGATAAGCGGCCTTCTTATTAAGGAAGTTATAAGGAACGCGGCAGAACTCCATGCTGGCACCACCGGCCAGGAAAAGTACTGAATAACCCTCAGGAATATCCAGAATCTCCTTGAAGAGAGCCTCAGCCTCATCAACAACGGGCTTGAACTCACTTGAACGGTGACTGATAGAGAGAATAGAAATGCCTGTACCGGCAAAATCATAGACAGCCTGAGCTGATTTCTCAATTACCTCCTGCGGAAGAACAGCAGGACCTGCGCAAAAATTATGCTTCATGACGATATAAAATTGTTAATGTTTTGATTCGTGGCGCAAAGGTACTCCCTTAATTCGGTCAAAACAAATATTTTCAATAAAAAAGTGATAAACTTTTAAACAATATACAAATATTTTGCAACCCCAAAAGGCTATATCTTTTACACATTGCTATTAATATCGCTAAAAAAATTGCAGAATGCAACATTTAATCAAAAACCGGCTCAAAACCTTGACAAAATGTTAGAATACAAACTATCTTTGTACTGCATTAAAAAGCACCATATAGTTTCTGAATGGAAAAAAAAAGTGTCTCAATAATCATTCCCACATATAACGGGATTCATCTGCTTAAAGACTATCTTCCTCATACTGTTGATGTAATACAGCAGAGCAGCTCCATTTCAGAATATGAAATCATTATCATTGACGATGCATCAACCGATGAAACACAGCAGTATCTGCAGAATCTTACAACACCCAATCTGACGGTTATCGTCAATGAATGTAATTCAGGTTTCTCAAAGACAATTAATAAAGGTATAAGAAAAGCCAGCATGGACCTGTCCCTGTTACTCAACAATGACATGGACATTCCGCTTGATTTCTTTGATAAAACCATCCCCTATTTTACTGACAACACCGTATTCGGCGTCTCCACTGAAATACGTGACAGGGCTGGTGAAAAGATTATCGAAAGCCGCAAGCAGCCCGTATTCAAGCACCACACATTTCATTATAAAGAGACAACTGATTCATCAAACAACTACACCCTTTATCTCTGTGGAGGAAACGCCATTGTAGATACAAAAAAGATAAAGGAACTGCACGGTTTCAATGAACTGTTCTCTCCTTTCTATTTTGAGGACTTTGACCTTTCACTTCGTGCCTGGAGAAAAGGATGGAAATCAATCTACATAAACAGCACATTCTGCAAGCACACTCCCTCAACAACAATAAGAAAAGAGAACAGGAACAGTTTTGTTGAATCAATATTCATAAGGAACAGACTGTTGCTGAATTACCTGCATAACACCGCAGCCAACAATAGATTGCTGTGTTTCAGGACATATTGCAAGATATTCTTATACTCATTCTCAAAAAAAGAGAACAAGAGAATATTCATCAAACCCGCCAAGGATTTCCTGGCATTAAGGAGAGAAGCAGACAAGCAAAGAAAAAACGAGTACAGCAATCTAAATCCTATAGATTGGTCATTATTTCAATGACACAGGGATACGCTCCTGTTGTGTCATTTTTTCTTCCCTATTGGAACATTTTTCCGATAATTTTTGAAATTTCGCACTGACAAATTGCCCGAACTATGTTTTTACAAGATATATCTGCTCAGTTTATACTCTTTTTCATCCTATACGGCATAACGGGAATAGTGCCACTCATTGCTTCAGTTTACCTATTGCTGCGCCGGGGAAATGCGTTCGCACCCCTGGTCACACCGCCCATCCGGCTGCGCCGTTGGGCTGCATCATTCTATGCCGTATCAGCGCTGGGACATGTCTGGTGGTATCTTTTCTACATCTATTCAAATGACATCCATTCCATAGCCTATGTAGTAATAGTCATTTTTGATTGCGTGGCGTTGATTTCCACCATAGCCGGCACACTGCTAGCCATGCTCCAGGACCGTAAACGGCCCATCTGGCCAGTATTTGCCGCCATAATACCATTCGCAGCATTGGGAGTATTACATATAATCTTTCCTCAAACTCACTTAATAAGTATTGCCACCATATATATTCTGACGCTCTATGTGCTGTTCTCTGTGTATTTGGTATTTGCCGTGCGGCAATACGGGCGTTGGCTGAACGATAACTATGCTGACCTGGAGAATAAAAAAGTATGGCTGAGCCAAGTGGTTTTACTTGTCTGCATGCTGTTATTCATCCTCTATGCGCTAGTTGATATAGATACAATCCTGATTTACATCTTACATTTCGTTGAACTGCTACTTTTTGGCCTCCTGCTGTGGCGTGTAGAGACATTGCAGCAGTTGGACAGCTTACCGGCCGAACAACCCGATAGCATGCCTCAACCTGATACGGTTATGGAACCTGAGGCCCCAGCCCAGGCGCAGCAAGTAGCGGTCGTTCCCGTCAATATTGACCTCTCTCATATAGAGAAACTGCTTGAAGAGCGCTGCGTTGCCACCCGCCTGTACCTGCAGCATGACCTGAGCCTTTTGCAGCTGGCGCAGGCCATAGGTACCAACCGCTACTATCTCAGTCAGTACTTCTCAGCTCAGGGTATTAACTACAACGCTTACATAAACGGCCTGCGCATCAGCCATTTCATAAACCGCTACCATGAGGTTTCGGGCAACGGGCAGCCCTTTACCGTACAGCAACTAGCCAGTGAAAGCGGTTACCACAGTTACAGCACCTTCAGTCTGGCATTCAAGCAGCGCATGGGTGAGAGCGTAACTGCATGGATGCGTAAGTGACACAGGCATGCGGTCCTTTTGTGTCATTTGGGGTCACAGTCTCAAAATCTGCAAAATCTCTTTCAAAATCTGCAAAATCTTTTGTGGCGGCCGTTTTTGAAAAAATCACATTAAAGTTTTTTTTAAATCTTCGCGTATAGTAATAACATTATATGAGAGGACTATTCTATGGGGGTTGACCGCCACCCTAATTTTTGTCATGATGTTGGCATCATCATGTACCAAGAGCGGTGATATTAATATGAAACAAACTACTGACATTTTGCGAGGGCGGCCGTGGCTATGGCTACTGGTAGTGCTTTTCGTGTGGCTGTTGCCTCAGCAGGCGACAGCAAGGGAAAGGTATCCTGAGATGACCAGTCTCTATCAGGTTATGCTCAACGGTTCCAACAAAGTCCGTATTCAAGCACCAGCCTACGACAAAAAAGACAACGACTACTTTGTATACCATGGCTATCTGAAGGCCAAATGGAAGGACGAAAAAAAGGTAGACCATGAGGCTACTGTGTTATATTGGTCGATGGACGAAGGATATGACGCAGATAATGGTGGAAGTAAATACGACAACGACAATACTGCCGTACACTTCAAGTTCAAGACTGAAATTGGCGGCAGCGTCGACGTCAAGCAAGGCAATTCGTCGAGTACCTTCAAGATAACCAAAGACGACGGTGAGAAGCGCGAACTGCTCTATGAGAATTCTGACGACTATAGCTACGAATTCTCTGCCGTTTGGACCTTCCCTTACGAAATGTATGGTTGCGATGTTACCTTTGTTTGGGACGTAGAGGTTGAATATACTCATATATTTGTCTTTAACAAAGCGTTCAAGTTAGGCTTAAAAGACGTGAACATCTCTTTGCCAGAAGCACCGATTGTCGTAAATCCACAGATGTCGCTGGGAATGATGTCTTTTACAAAGCCCGGCATGTTGGAAGTGCCCTGGTTTGTGGCCTCCGACAGAGTGACTTCAGCAAAGTATGAGTATGTTGATCACAACGATAATACGGTAAGTGTACCATTGCAGTCAGGCATCAGCAACGGCACCATCTATCTGGATGCCAGCGTGCCTCACAAGAATTTGCACGTCATTGTAGATTACATTGACAGAGACAATAATCCGATTACGGCAGTCACGTCAGATGGGCAGACGCAACCGGTCATTCACATACCCATGAGTCTTACTGCCAAGCCGTTGGGCGACCGCAAGGCATCGGTGCAGTTGGACTGGCACATCGCTTATACCGAATATGAAGATATCTCCAGTTCCGACTTCTTTGAGATACAACGCTCACTGACGGGTAAGGAGGCAGACTTTGAGACAATTTTTTCTGAGCCTTTCAGTCTGAGTCAGAGTAACTACACCTTTATTGACAGTACTCTGATTGATGCCATTGGTGATAAACTACTGAAAGACGGCACCCTCGACAGCCTGACCTACCGTGTGCGCCGCACGATGACGCAGGCATGGGGCTGGGGCCACAGCGGTGCACCGAGTGTCCGTTGCGTTGTCGACGGCATCCACTTGATGCATATTGCCACCTATTCTGCCGAATGGGAAGACACGCTTGCCTACACCGCTCGTGTCTCTTGGAAGTATGCCGATGAGTACAACATGGTATGGGACAATCGTGCCAATATGATGATGCGCGTCACGATGCTTAATCAAAGCGGGGATACCGTGAACATCCAGAACATAGAAATCTCTCCAGAGGAACGTGAGCAGCGCTACAAGGTGATTGATCTCTCCCGCACGTGCGTTAGCTATAAAGTAGATTTGTATATCGATCGCCGTACTTCCCCCATCCCGACATTCGATGAAATAAAGCCCTACTGGTTTCCCATCCGCAACGCTAATGACTGGAAAAACTTCCTTAACAAGGTGAAAGCCGCCGAGGGTAAGTACGACGTGAACGCCCGTCTATATGCCGACATCAGTATTGAAAACAGCGTTGGATTGTACGAGAGTTATCCATACCGTGGTACATTCGACGGCAACGGTCATACGTTGAATGTTAACATTTCTGGTGGTAACTTGAATAATCTTGGCATATTCCGCTTTGTTGATAATGCCACATTCCGCAACCTGCATACAACAGGAACCATCAACACCAGCCAAAAGTATGCAGGAAGCCTTATTGGCCGTATCAGAAACGGCCATTCGGTTGTCATTGAGGGCTGCCGCTCTTCAGTCACGCTCAACAACTCCATTAATGGCGATGCCACTATGGGCGGCTTTTTGGGAATTGTAGGAGATAATGCCAGTGTTATGTTCCGTAACTGTAAGTTTGACGGCAGTTTTAAGGGAGATAATTGTAGTCACGTCAGCGGTTTCATTGGCTGTTGCTTAGGTAACTCTTCGGCAACCATCGATAACTGTCTATTCGCTCCCGACCATATCACAACAAGTAGCGAAAACTGCTCAACGTGGGCACGCAAATACGACAGTGCTACACTGACCGTCATCAACAGCTATGCCACCCGGGAATATACGCAGGGCGACGGCACTGCGGAAAACCCCTACCGCATCAATTCTGCAGGTGACTGGAATGCGCTCAGGGATGCTGTGGAAGCAGCCAAGAACAACAGTTATTTGTATGCTCGCCTTGAGGCCGACATCACCGTCAGCGATTATGTAGGAAGAGGTCATGCTGCTGTATTCCGTGGCACGTTCGACGGCAACGGCCATACGCTGAATGTCGATATCAATAGAACCACCGATACTGGCGCTGCAGCCCCCTTCGCTTATGCAGGCGATTGTACCATCAAGAACCTGCGCGTGACGGGCAAAGTAAATGGCAATGGCAATCATGCCGCAGGACTGATTGGCGGTGCTCAACCTGGCACCCCCCACATCAACCTTGACCGTGTGTGGGTATCTACAGATGTGACTACGGCGGGTACCCATGTCGGCGGTATCATCGGATATTCCAATAATGGAATCATCAAAATGACCGACTGCCTTTATGACGGCAAGCCGAGCACTCGCCCAGATAACGAAGCACATGATACGTTTATGGGAACCATGATTGGCTGGGGCAACGAAAACACCCAATGGACGCTCGTCCGTACATACGACCATGGTAACTTGGGCAATGCTTATTGGCGCTTCTATGGTATATGGTGGAACAGTCCTGACTGGCATTCTTGGGGAACCAATGATCGTAGTTTTACCGTTACCCAGCACGGTTGGGACAACGTGAATTATTACAACAAGACCGACCAGACCGAGGTGGTGAACCTGATGAATGGCAATCAGGCTGGCACTTGGCAGCTTGTCGATGGCAAGGCTGTTCCTGTGCTGACCACCACGGATACCACAACTGGCGAGACCAACTTCCTGAGCAATCTCGGCTACGCCTGGATGAAGGAAGGCTCGACCATCAATCCCACCGTGACGACGACGGCAGAATGCGAAGTCGTTACCTATCCTGAACCTACGCTTCCCACATTCTACCATGAGGGTAACGGCAAGATTGGTAAGACGCTGATGACGGAGACCCGCCAAAGTAGCGTCGTGGTGACATGGGATGTTGAGGGCGTAGTAGACTTCTTCCGGGTGTACCGTCGCACCGAAGGCAGTGGCGACGATGCCTGGGAACTCATTGCCGATCAGCTCGACAACACGGGCTATGAAGACAAGAGCGTATCGCCATTGCTGCGCTATGAATATAAGGTGCGTGCCGTGACCGACTGTGAAGGTCTGCACTACTCTGAGACTCAGGTGAAGGCTGGTGCCTGCAAGAACACAGGCCGTGTATCAGGCTATGTACGCCTGAACGACGGCACGGGCGTACCGGGCATCACGGTAACTGTGAAGCACGATAAAGATGCCAACTTTGACACCGACAAGTCATACAAGGTAGAAGTGATAACTGATGAAACAGGATACTTCGTTGCCGACGGTCTGCCTTACAATGGTCTGTCCGACATAGAGTATGTCGTTTCTGTTACCAGCGCTGGCAATGTGAAGTTCGAAACTGGAAAGACCTTATATTCCGTCACCTTCGACAATGAGACGAACGACGAATCGATACCAGAGTTCACCATCATCAACAGTCACCGTTTCTCAGGTTTCGTGATGTACGACGGCACGAGCATTCCCGTGAAGGGTGCCCACTTCAAGGTTGGCAACCATCATGTCTATAACGCTTCGGGCAAACTCGTGGAGACCGACTACGATGGTAGCTTCTCGTTCCGTGTGCTCGATGGTCAGGACAGCATTCAGGTCTGGATGGACAAGCACACCTTTACAGAGGATGGCTATTATTTGGACACAAAGAAGAACAAGGCTGTCATCACTGATGACGAAGCAGGCATCTACTTCTACGATGCTACCAAGGTGAAGCTGATAGGCCGCGTGGTCGGTGGTGACGACCAGGGCAGCAAGCCTATGGACAACAACCTCTCTAAGAACAACCTGGGCCGCAACCTGACCATGGTGATGACCCTGGAAGGCGACAACACGTCGTGGCTGGTTTACGACAACCTGAACCCAGAGCTGAAGACGCGCGAGCTGACCTTCACGCACGCCGGCGGTAACGGCCACCAGACCACCGCTGTCGTAGAGCGCAAACGCATGACCGTCAAGCCCGACTCCCTGACGGGTGAGTACACACTGCTGCTGCCGCCCGTCCGCTGGAAGGTGGAGCAGGTCTACTGCGATGGCTATCCCACGCTGTTCCAGGAAGGACAGGCCAGTGAAGTTATTGACCTGACTGACTGCCTCACACCCATTGACACCACCTACGTGGGCAGTTACAAGGATTATGAGGGCTACGTTTCTGAGCGCTCGGCAACCTACAATGCCATTTATAACCGCATTTACCACGCTCCCGTGGAGATTACCTATCGCCAGATAGGCTATGACACGTTCGATTACTTCGGTGACAGGACCTACATGTCTACGAATATCGGAAGCAAAAAGGTGGAAGTACCTTTGGTCTCTTTGGATAGTATCACCAACACAGTACACTACACCTTCGGCTATCCTGTGTTCAGCCTGAACCGCCGCTATCCCATCCAGGTGCAGGTGGCTGAGCGTTATCCATTCAATAATGACACCCGCACAGGTATCGTCGATATCGTGCCTGTTGGTGGCGGCAAGGTAACGGTTCACAATGGCTTGAAATATAATGCATCACCGGAAACTGTCGAGCTGGACAGCCTGGGTCAGGGCCACTTCTACATCACTGCCGACCAAACGGCACGTCTGCTCACTGGCGAGAATGCACTGATGACGGTCACGATGACCTTGGAGCAGGACGGTACAACCTATGAGGCTGAACCGCTGAAGGCTTACACACTGAATATGTTCGCTCTAGGCGGGGCCAAGGACGTGCTGGTAAAGGGAAAGCCCATATTGATTGACATCCTGCGCGACCCGCCCGGTGGCGGTAGTTCTGCTACGCTGTCAAAAGGTTCAACACTGAAATACAGTTACACGCTGGATATGACCATCAAAGGTGGTGTATCTATCGGATTGACGTATGGTACCAAGTATGAAACGTTTACGGGCTTTGTGAACGCTCCTGAGGGTTCCGGCGGCACAAACGGCTACATGAGCAATTCTGACATCGCAAAACTCTTTGAGTTTGAATACGCCTATAATGCAGATGGGCGTCGCTCTTTCACTTACACGATGAATGTGAATGAAGACATCACGACCAGTAGCGACCCGAACATGGTGGGTGCCGAAGCCGACCTCTTTATCGGTATGACGCAGAACATCGTCATTCAGCCTTTGAGCACCATCCGTGCCATCCCCGACAGCATCTTCCAACAGATGAAGGGCAGACTGAACGGTGGTAATACGGCAGGCTTCAGCACCTACGGCACACTGGTCGATATAGCTGAGGGTAAGGATCTGGATGGCAACAAGTTCCATTTGGTTCGCGACGAGTCCATTGGCTATGGCCCTGAGGTGACTTCTCATTTTATCCATTCGCAGAAACACATTCTGACACAGATTATTCCTCAGATGGTGGAAGAATTGCGTGCTCTGATGTTCACAGGTACGGCAGCTGATGCCCAAAAGAAGGCTGATGCCACGGGCAAGCCCGTCTATCGTTCACTGGTAACTGAGGATGATGAGAACTTCGGTCTCCTCAATATGAAGGATGGTGAGGTCTACTACTATACCAGCAAGATGAAGGAAGAACCTGGTATGAACTATGTCATTCATCTGCCAAGCACAACCACCACACCTCCTACTGATGAGGTGGCAGAAAAGTGCCAGAATATCTTGGCATGGGCTGAGATGATTGGTCAGAACGAACGTGAGAAACTGGCTGCCATCTGGGGCAGCTCACCTATGGCTAACTATGACGTAGATGGTGGTACGAATGTCAATTATAGTGAGCAGTTCATAAGTGAATACTCCATCTCTAATCACCAAACCCTGCCGGGTGTCTTTGGCGACAACTGGTTCGACAATATCGGTTCTGACATGGGCTTAGCTTCCAGTGCAGCGGTTGGTGTCAAGATATTGGCTAAACTTGTCGATATGCTTTGGGCAAAGTCAGACAAAATAACAGAAGCCAGCGGGAAGGAGACCACTACAAATACTGACGATGAAGATAATCCCGTTCAAACAACCACGGAAGTATCATTTGCCGGAAAGACTGTCAAGTTTAGGATTCTACCTGTTTTGAATTATGTGACTAAGGGGGTAAGTACTGATTCAAAGGTGTTCAGTCGTAAGGAAAGTTTCAACATTGTGATGGACAAGAAGAGCCATCTGAACTTTGACGTCTATCGTGTACAGACGGATACGACTTTCTTGAAAGCAAGTAGTTTGCTCGATGTATACTCGAACCAGAACTACGATGAGATGACCAAATATGTGGATGTGTTCTTGAGACGCAAATTCGACATGTCAAAGGTCGTCTATTCACGCAGCTTTGTGTATCGTACACGTGGCGGTGCTACTGTAAACTCGTGGGAGGACCAGCGCAAGACGATGTTCTATAGTCCTGGTGTTGTTCTCGACGAGCGTACAAAGAAAATCCAGAACCCGAAGATTACGCTGGACCGTCAGAGTATCAGCGGTGTGGCCATGGGCGAACCCGCCCGCTTCAAAGTATATATGACCAATGACAGCGAACAACCAGAGGCTGCTACGGGTAGTATCTCTCTCTACGTACTCTATTTGAAACCAAAATCGAACCCCAATGGTGCCAAGATAATGGTCGACGGTATCGCACTGACCACTACGGGTTGGGAACTCTATCTGAAACCAGGTGAGGTGGTAGAGAGGACCCTTGAGGTCTATGCCGGCACTGAGTTCGACTATGAGGGCCTGAAGATAGGCTTGTGCTCAAAATCCGACCCCGACCATATCAGCGAAGAAGTGGCCTTCGACGTACACTACTTGCATCAGGCCGGACCGGTGAACATCTCGTCGCCAGGCGACAAGTGGGTGATGAATACCTATGCCAGCAAGGACGACAAGCGTGGCTGGTTTATTCCTGTCACCATCGATGGTTTCGACCGTCACCAGCACAACTTCGACCACATTGAGTTCCAGTATAAGGAGTCACAGCGTGGCGAAGACAGTTGGACCAACCTCTGCTCGTTCTATGCCGACTCACTGCTGATGGCCAAGGCCAGCGGCGAGCGCGAGATGATTCCAGAGAACGGCAACATCGTCACAAACTTCTATGGTGAAGGTACGGTGATGGAGAAAGCCTATGACCTGCGTGCCGTGCTCTACTGCCGCAACGGTAACTCATTCCTCACCACATCGTCGAAAATCATCAGCGGTGTGAAGGATACGCGCCGTCCGCAACTGTTTGGCACTCCCGAACCCGTGAACGGTATCCTGACGACAGGCGACAATATCGTATTCAACTTCTCAGAAGACATAGAATACAACTATCTGAGCGCCATCACCAACTTTGAGGTGAAGGGCGAGACGAACACCGACCATATCTCTGAGAACGTGAGCGTGCAGTTCACGGGCCAGTCCAGCATGGAGACCGAGGCTATGCGTAACTTCAGCGGTAAGGATCTGACCATCGATCTGATGATTAAGCCTGACACGCTGGCTGGACGCGACATGCCGCTGTTCTCACACGGCAGCAATGGTCAAAAGCTGCAGTTGTGGCTGACCGAGAACTTCAAACTGAAGGCTGTGATCAATAATCATGAGTACGTTTCTGACTCTGTCATCAAGAAGAACACCTTCACGCAGGTAGCCATGTGCATGGATCTGAATGATGACTCGCTACGACTCTTCAATGGCGGCAAGGTCATTGGCAGGTTCCCGATTATTGAACATTACAACGGTACGGGCAACCTCATCTTCGGTCGTACCAACGAGAGCGACCGCTCAGACAGCAAGTACTATGAGGGCCGCATGATGGAGGCTCGCCTGTGGTATGCTGCCATGGACGGCGCTCTCATCGGCTCAACCTACGGAGGCCGTCGCCTGACGGGCTACGAAGTGGGACTGGTCGATTACTACCCGATGAATGAGGGTTCCGGCAACTATGCCTTAGACAAGACGCAGGGTGCAAACGCCCAACTTATAGGTACCAACTGGGCTATGCCACGCGGCTTTTCGCTCCGCATAGAGAATGACGACCACGGCATCAAACTGACGAAGAACGCCCTGAACCGTACAAAGGAGCAGGACTACACGCTGATGTTCTGGTTCAAGACCGACAGCAACGGTCGCGGCGTACTGCTCAGCAACGGTGCTGGTAAGAAAGATGAGATCGGTGCGAAGAACATCTTCAACATCGCCTTTGAAGCCAATAAACTGATGTACCGCTCGAATGGGCAGGCTATAGAGGTACCAGGCGACTGGAGCGACAACGAGTGGCACCACTTCGCTATGACGATGAACCGCGGACTTAACATAGCTAACATCTATGTTGACCAGGTGCTTCGCTCATCCTTTGAAGCCGATTCTATCGGTGGTATCAGTGGCGGACACCCGCTGATTGGTGCGGCACTGTATGACAGCTACGATGCCGATGGTAAGGTAATTACCACCGACACCCGCAACTGGCTGATAGGTCATATTGACGAACTCTGCTTCTTTGCACAGGCACTGCCTGAAACGCTTATCAATACATACTCCAAGAAGAGCCCGAACGGTGACGAGGTGGGTCTGCTGACTTACCTGAGCTTCGACCGCCAGGAGCGCCAGAAGAACAATGAGATTGTGATGGTACCTTATGAATACAGCAAGAAGATCTATCTGGATGCCGATGGCAACATGCGTTACGAACTCGATCCGCAGACAAAGCAGCCTACCAGCACGCCGATGCGCGACTACGTATTCGTGGATTCTATCGACGTCATCAAGCAGCATATCACCGACAACACGGCAGCTCCCGTGATACCTTACGAGGAACTGAAGAACCTGAACTTCAGTTTCGTGGGCGAGGGACATAAACTGTTGGTGAACCTGAACGAAAAGAATTCTAAGTTGAACCGTCGTAATATCTATGTCACCATACGTGACGTAGAGGACAAGAACGGTAATGCCATGGCTTCACCGCAGACGGCATGCTATCTGGTTACCAACAGCAACTTACACTGGATTGTGAACCGTTATGACTACACGACCAAGTATGGTGCCGGCGAGACTGGTGAACTGTCGTTCTATAACAACGGTGCTACAAGCCACACCTACACCATCGAGAACTGTCCCAAGTGGCTCAAGCTCAGCAAGTATAGCGACGTTATAGCACCGCAGAATATGGAGTATGTTGAAGCAACGATCAGCAAAGACCTGAACGTAGGTACATATAATGAAATTCTCTATCTGACGGATGAGCAGGGCGTCTCCGAGCCATTCTACCTGAACCTGACGGTTGAGGGTGAGCAGCCTGGATGGGCAGAGAGCATCAACAGCGACCTACTGAAGTACTCGATGAGCATATCCGGTCAGGTTTATCTCTTTGATGAGCTTGACACCGATGAACGCGACATCGTGGGTGTCTTTGACAAGGAGAATGTTTGCCACGGCTTCGCCAACATCAGCCACAATGCCCAGACGGGTGAGACCGGTCTCTACCTGACTGTCTATGACAATCAGACAAGCGGACGCCCACTGAACTTCCGCATGTGGCAGTACAGTACCGGACGCGAGATTGTTCTGAGCACGAAACCGGCCATCACCTTCTCGAAAGATGCCATTCTGGGCACCGATAAGCCTGTACGCTTTGACGGCGGCGAGGCCTTCGTGCAGTACTTCGACCTGAAGGCTGGCTGGAACTGGATTTCGTTCAACGTGGCAAGCGAGCAACTCTTCAACCTGAACACCCTGCTTGACGGACTGCCCTGGAAGGAGGGCGACGTTCTGACCGACCTGAACAGCGACGCCACGCTCGTCTTCCGCAACGGCCACTGGCTGATATCAGGCGATGCCAATGTGTCCATGCTCTCGCAGAAGAAAGCCTATGCCATCATGGTGCAGGATGACATCCGGTTCCCCATAGCAGGTACCATCATCAAGCAGGCAGACATGCGTACCATCGAAGTGAAGCAAGGCTGGAACGGCATAGGCTACACGCCGGCGCTGAACCTCACGGTAGAGACGGCACTGAGCGACTACTTCGACAAGGCTGAGCCGGGCGACGTGATTAAGAGTCACGACCAGTTTGCCTACTTCAGTAAGTCTGGTAATGTAGGCCGCTGGCGTGGCAACCTGCAGTACATGAAGCCTGGCGAGGGCTATATGCTACTGCGCAAGGCTGCCAGCACGACAACCTTCACCTATCCGTTCTACGAGCCGGGATCGACGTTCCTTGACGAGTGGTTGTATAGTGGAACTACGCGCTCTGCTGCTCCAGTAAGAGCCATGAATACAATGTGCGTAAGTGCTGTTGTTGACGGCTTTGAAGTTGAAGAAGGCGACATTCTGGAAGCATATGCTAACGGCGAAATCATTGGCAAAACTACTGTGAACAGCGCTTCTGCTGATGAAACCCGCGAGCCGATCTACCTCAGTATTGAGGGCGACAAGGAGCATGGCATCTGGTTCGCTATTGAGCGTGGTGGCGAGATTGTTGCCTTTACCAACGAGCAGATGACGTTCATAGCCAACGCCGTTATCGGTAGTCCCGATGAGCCGACATCAATCAACTTCATCAAGGCTGAGAACGAGAACGACCAGTGGTACAGCATCAGCGGCATTAAGCTGCAGAAGAAGCCGACGCAAAGCGGTATGTATATCTTCAATGGACGTAAGATACTGATTAAATAAAATATGAATAAGAACATTTTGTATTCAATAGCCATCTTGCTGGCAAGCCTCACACTGGGGGCTTGCGGCAGCGATGATGATGACAATAACGATGGCAAAGGCTACAGCGAAACCACTGTAGCCGAGACCCCGACTTGGCAAGTGGATTACAGTGGCAACGATAACCGCCCCGACTGGCAGGAACCTAACCCTTCTGCCTTCGAGAACTGGACGATTATGCTGGTGGAGTTGGAGGATGAGCTGAAACCCTACACATCAAACTATGACCTCTTGGCTCTCTTTGTGGGCGGTGAGTTGCGCGGACTGACTACACCCGCACTTTCAACTGACGTGAATGACAAGGGAACATTCGTGATGAAAGCCTACGGCAACGAGGTGGACCAGAACATGGTGAACCTGACGCTGAAATATTATTGCAACCAGTTGAAGCAGACTTTTTCGCGTACCGTACAGATGAGATATGAAATGGGAAAGGTCTATGGACTGGAAGAAAACCTCGTGCCGCCGTTCACCCTCGGATCAGCCAAGTATCCCGTGTTTATGATGCTTGACGTCAATACCATCATTGCCAAGGCTGCTATTCAACCGGCATTGGGCGACTACTTCGCTACTTTCGTCGGTGAAGAGTGCCGAGGCGTGTCATCTGCCATAGATAATCTTTCATTGATCGTTCTCGGTCGTGAGGAAGGTGAGATTATCACTCTAAAATACTATCAAGCTGCTACAGGAAAGATTTTCACCTTCTCCGATGTAGCCAAAATAAATCAGTAATACCACAGGCTGGTGCGGTTCCACTCCCGCGCCAGTCACAACACTGGATGCGGTCCATTTATGTCCGAGATTATGCATTAGGTGCTTGCCGCCACCAGGGACACAGGGAACTGATACTTTTGTGCCAAAAGTTACAAAAAAGAGATAAACTAATTGCAGACGGGACGTACAGATAAGCCCAAGTATCGGAAGACACAGCCATATGGCACGAATCTTGTCTTAGTAA